>JBGSHR010000030.1:0-3639 GCA_041752155.1 Thiobacillaceae bacterium
ACCGCGCGCAAGAACGCCGTCCTGCTCGAGGAGGCGGAAGCGGACATCAAGCGCGGCGAGCCGGAACTGGCCCGCTACAAATTGCGCGTGATCCTGGCCCAGGACCCGACCCAGGCCCAGGCTCGGGCCTTGATGCAACAGGCGGAAGAGAAGATCGGCAAGCCCCAGGGCGTGGTGGCGACCCAGCTGGACGCCAAGTTCCGCCGCCCCATCACCCTGGAATTCCGCGACGCCCCCCTGCGCAGCGTGTTCGACGCGGTGTCGCGCCAGTCCGGCCTCAACTTCGTGCTGGACAAGGACCTGCGCACCGACGCCAAGGTCACCATCTACGCCCGGGACACCGCTATCCTGGACGCCGTGGACATGCTCCTGGCCACCAGCCAGCTGAACCGCAAGGTGCTCGCCGGCAACACCCTGCTGATCTATCCCAACACCGCCTCCAAGCAGCGCGAGTACCAGGAGCTGGTGGTGAAGAGCTTCTTCCTGGCCAACGCCGACGCCAAGACCACCCTCAACCTGGTCAAGACCATGGCCAAGAGCAAGGACGTGTTCATCGACGAGAAACTCAACCTGCTCATGGTGCGCGACACCCCCGAGGCGGTGCGCCTGATCGAGAAGCTCATCGCCGTGCAGGACCGGCCCGAGCCGGAGGTGATGCTGGAGGTGGAGATCCTGGAGGTGAAGCGCAGCAAGCTCACAGAACTGGGGGCGCAGTGGCCGACCCAGTTCAGCCTGCTGAGCAAGCGAGAGGTGAGCAATGAGACTGTTGCGGGCACCGGGAGCGGTACAGTGACCTCGCAGAGCACCCAGTTCATCGACGTGCCCATGACCGTGGATTTGCTCAAGCACATCAGTGGCACGAATATCGGTATCAGCCCCACGCCAGGCGTGATCGCCAACAAGACCGACGGCGACGTCAACCTCCTGGCCAACCCCCGCATCCGCGTCAAGAACCGGGAAAAGGCCAAGATCCACATCGGCGACAAGGTGCCGGTGATCACCTCCAACGTCACTTCCACCGGCGTCACCTCGGAATCCGTCGCCTACCTGGACGTGGGCCTCAAGCTGGACGTGGAGCCCCAGGTCTATCTGGAAGGGGACGTGGGCATCAAGGTGGGCATGGAGGTGTCCAACATCGTCCAGCAGGTGAAGAGCGCCACCGGCACCCTCACCTACCAGTTGGGCAGCCGCAACGCCAACACCGTGCTGCGCCTCAAGGACGGCGAGACCCAGGTGCTGGCGGGCCTGATCTCCGACGAGGACCGCTCCAGCGCCAGCAAGGTGCCGGGCCTGGGGGACATCCCCCTGCTGGGCCGCCTGTTCTCCACCCACAACGACAGCAAGAACAAGACCGAAATCGTCTTGCTCATCACCCCCCGCATCCTGCGCAACGTCACCCGGCCGGAGTTGGCCCAGGGCGAGTTCTTCGCCGGCACCGAGGCGGAAACCTCGGACCAGCCCCTGCAATTGCGCCCGGCGGCGCCGGGCACCGGCGGCAACGCCATGTTCCGCCCCCGTTTGACGCGGCCGCCGATCCAGCCCATCCCCCAGGAAGTGCCTGAGATCCCTGAAGCGCCGGAGACTCAGGTGGAGCTGGTGCCGGCACCGGAACTGGTCGTTCCGGAAACCCTGGCGCCGCAGCCGAAATGAAGCTGGGCAGCACGGTTTGGGCCGGTGCCCATTCCCTAACGCCATGCCGGATGACATGAGGCAGGTCCGGGGTTTCACCCTCATCGAACTGGTGGTGGCCGTGGCCATCGTCGGCGTGCTGGCCCTCATGGCCGCGCCCCTCATGGAGATGACCGCCAAGCGCCAGAAGGAGGCCGAGCTGCGCCTGGACCTGCGCCAGATCCGCGGCGCCATCGACGCCTATCACGAGGTGGCGATGGCCACCAATCCCAAACGCCTGGATCTTCCGGCAGACAGCAGCCGCTACCCCCCCGACCTGGAAACCCTGGTGAAGGGCGTGACCGATATCTCCAGCCCGGACGGCAAGAAGATCTTCTTCCTGCGCCGCCTGCCTCGGGACCCCTTCAATGCCGACAAGGAGGCCGACGCGGCCGCCACCTGGGGCAAGCGCAGTTACCAAAGCGAGCCGGACGATCCCCGGGAAGGGGAGGATGTGTTCGATGTCTATTCCCTGTCCGACCAGAGCGGCATCAACGGCGTGCCTTATAAGGAATGGTGAGCATGGGTTACCAGGCAGGAAAAAGGCAGGGGCAAGGGATATTAGGGGCAAGGGGCAAGGGGCAAGGGGTAAACATGAGGGGCAAGGGGCAAGGGGCAAGGGGCAAGGAAAACCTCGTGCCGCGACGAGTCGCGGATCACGCGTCCTCGTCCGTCCGTCACGTCCCACTTGCCACCCATCACGCGCCCCCTTGCCCCTTGCCCCTTGCCCCTTGCCCCTGCCGCGCCTGGCGCGCCTGGCGCGGCTTTACCCTGATCGAGCTCCTGGTGGTGTTGTCCATCATCGCCCTGCTGCTGTCCCTGGCGGTACCGCGTTATTTCCATCACGTGGATCGGGCCAAGGAGGCGGTGCTGCGCGAAAACCTGGCGACCCTGCGCGACGCGGTGGACCAGTACCACGCCGATACCGAGCAATGGCCGGACTCCCTCGATGCCTTGGTGGACAAGCACTACCTGCGCGCCGTGCCCAAGGACCCCGTCACCGATAGTCAGGACACCTGGATACTGGTGCCGCCCCAGGACGGCGCCAGCGGCGTGTACGACATCAAGAGCGGCGCCACCGGCGTCGGGGCGGATGGACAGTCCTATGAAGAATGGTGACCGGGGTTTTGCCCCGCTAGAGGAGCTGTTTCTGTTTGCCGTGTGAGCCGGTTCACGGAACCAGGTGGTGTTCACCGAGCGGGAGCCGCCCGGACTGCGGCATCGCTATCTTCCCCCCGATCTGGAACGACGCCTGCCGCCTTTACCCGGCGATGATGTCCGTGTCGTCATCGATGCCGATGCGGCCATCATGAACACCCGTACCCGTGTGATCGTGGACGTGCTCGGATTTCAGTCCACTCGCTCATGGGTGGAAGCCCCGTACCCGTGTGATCGTGGACGTGCTCAGGGGCATCGCCGACGACTGATGCGTCGCCCCCGCGCCGGCGGGAGGGGCGTTGCTGAAGAAACGGCATGCCCCGTTCCGGGAGCTCCTCGCATCCTCGATCTGTAACGACCCGGGTGAGGGCGGTAGAATCCGGGTTCGTTTTACGGCTTTTCCCCATGACCGAATCCCATCCCGATCCCCGCTACGTCCACCTGCGCCTGCACAGCGAATACTCCATCCAGGACA
Organism: Thiobacillaceae bacterium; assembly: GCA_041752155.1. Lineage (GTDB taxonomy): Bacteria > Pseudomonadota > Gammaproteobacteria > Burkholderiales > Thiobacillaceae > PFJX01. The sequence continues at coordinate 3,302 of JBGSHR010000030.1, forward strand.
GCATCCTGCGCGTGGACGAGGCGATCAAGGCGGCCAAGGCGGACGGGATGCCGGCCCTGGCCCTGACCGACCTGTCCAACGTGTTCGGGCTGGTGAAGTTCTACAGCGGCGCGCGCAAGAAGGGCATCAAGCCCATTGCCGGCTGCGATGTCTGGGTGGCGCCGCCGGAATCCAGCGACAAACCCACGCGTATGCTGCTGCTGGTGCAGGACAGCACCGGCTGGCGCAATCTGTGCGAACTCCTGTCCCGGGCCTACCGCTCCAACATGCACCGGGGCCGCGCCATCCTCCAGCCGGCCTGGTTCGACGCGGCCAGCGCCGCCGGCCTCATCGCCCTG
>JBGSHR010000031.1:0-8501 GCA_041752155.1 Thiobacillaceae bacterium
CAGCCATGCTGGCGCGCATCGGCCCCGGCGTGCTGTGGGTGGCCGCCACCCTGGCCTCCCTGCTGTCCCTGGCGCGCCTGTTCGCCGACGACCACCGGGACGGCAGCCTGGAACACATGGTACTGTCCCCCGAACCCACCGTGCTCCTGGTCCTGGGCAAGTCCCTGGCCCACTGGTTGATCTACGGCATCCCGCTGCTGGTGATCGCCCCGGTGCTGGGCATCCAGTTCAATCTGCCCACCGACGCCATCCTGGTGCTGGAGATCTCCCTGCTGCTGGGCACCCCCATCCTGTCCCTGCTGGGGGGCGTGGGCGCCGCCCTCACCCTGGGACTGCGCGGCGGCGGCGTGTTGCTGACCTTGCTGATCCTGCCCCTGTACGTGCCCGCCCTGATCTTCGGCGCCGGCGCGGTGGATGGCGTCATGGCGGGAACCGGCGCTGAGGCGCACCTGTCTCTGCTAGGCGCATTTCTGGTACTTTCCCTTATGATTGCCCCCTGGATCGCCGCCGCAGCCTTGCGAGTTTCATTGGAGTGAGATTGAACCTCTATACCTACGCCTCCCCCGCCACCTTCTACACCCTGGCCGGAAAGCTGATCCCCTGGTTTGCCTGGAGCGCCGGCCTGCTCGCCCTGGCCGGCCTGTACATCAGCTTCTTCGTCGCCCCCACGGATTTCCAGCAGGGCGAGGCCTATCGCATCATCTTCATCCATGTGCCGGCGGCCTGGATGTCCATGTTCATCTACCTGGTCATGGCCTTCTGGGGCGCCATCGGCCTGGCCTTCAACACCCGCCTGTCGTTCATGATGGCGCGCGCCCTGGCGCCCACCGGCGCCATCTTCACCTTCATCGCCCTGTGGACCGGCGCCTTCTGGGGCAAGCCCATGTGGGGCGCCTGGTGGGTGTGGGACGCGCGCCTGACCTCCGAGCTGATCCTGCTGTTCCTGTATGTGGGCATCATCGCCCTGTGGGCCGCCATCGACGACGTCAAGCGTGGCGACCGGGCCGGCGCGCTGCTGACCCTGATCGGCGCCATCAACGTGCCCATCATCTATTTCTCGGTCAAATGGTGGAACACCCTGCACCAGGGCGCCTCCATAAATCTAATGAAGGCCCCCTCCATGGCCAAAACCATGCTCATCGGCATGCTGGTCATGGCCATCGCCGCCTGGCTCTACACCATCGCCGTGGCCCTCGGGCGGGTGCGGCGCCTGATCCTGGAGCGGGAACGGCAAAGCGAGTGGGTCAAGGAACTCTTGGCCCGGGATTGAACCGAAGTGTCACCCGAGACGGCGCGCACGCCTCCGACGCGGCAGATACCACATCGATACAGGAAGACATAAATGGAATGGGCTAGCTGGTCCGCATTCTGGGACATGGGCGGTTATGGCCTCTATGTGTGGGGCTCCTTCGGCGCCACCGCGCTGATCCTCTTGATGGAGATCATTCTTTTGAAACACGCCGAGGGCGACACTCGCCGCCGCCTGAAACGCATGCAGCAATGGGAAGAACAATGAAGTCGCGTCACAAGAAACTGCTGGTCATCGTCCTCGCCCTGGCCGGCATCGGCATCGCCTCGGCCCTGGTGCTGAACGCCTTCCAGAGCAACCTGGTGTTCTTCTTCACCCCCACCCAGGTCACCAAAGGCGAGGCCCCCACCGACCGGGCGTTCCGCATCGGCGGCCTGGTGGAGGTGGGCAGCATCCAACGCCAGGCGGACGGCCTCACCGTGCATTTCGTGGTGACCGACACCGCCAAGTCCATGCCCGTGGTCTACAAGGGCATCCTTCCCGATCTGTTCAAGGAAGGCAAAGGCGTGGTGGCGGAAGGCAAGCTGGGCGCCAACGGCCTGTTCACCGCCACCCAGGTACTGGCCAAGCACGACGAGAACTACATGCCGCCGGAGGCCGCCAGCGCCATCGAGCAGGCCCAGAAAACCCTGGTGAAATGACCCCCCGACCCCTGGTTGCCACCGTGATACCCGCTCACGCGGGAAGTACGCATAAGCTATCCAATTGACTGATTTCCCCAACGCGGGAATGACGAAGGAGCACCCATCATGATCCCCGAACTCGGCCATTTCGCCCTCATCCTCGCCCTGCTGCTGGCGATCACCCAAGCCATCCTGCCCCTGTACGGCGCTCAGAAAGGCAACCTCAGACTCATGAGCGTCGCCCGCCCCGCCGCCCAGGGGCAATTCGTCTTCGTGGCCTTCGCCTTCGGTTGCCTGGCCTATGCCTTCCTCCACAACGATTTCTCGGTGGAGAACGTGGCGCGCAACTCCTTCTCGCAACTGCCGGAGATCTATCGCTTCACCGCCACCTGGGGCTCCCATGAAGGCTCCCTGCTGCTCTGGGCGCTGATCCTGGCGTTCTGGACCACCGCCGTATCGGTCTTCTCCCGGCATCTGCCCGACGACATGGTGGCCCGGGTGATCGGCATCATGGGGCTGGTCTCCACCGGCTTCCTCACCTTCCTGTTGACCACCTCCAACCCTTTCCTGCGCCTGCTCCCCGCCGCCGCCGACGGCAACGACATGAATCCGCTGCTGCAGGACCCCGGCATGGTCATCCACCCACCCATGCTCTACATGGGCTATGTGGGCTTCTCGGTGGCCTTCGCCTTCGCCATCGCCGCCCTCCTGTCCGGCAAGCTGGACGCTGCCTGGGCGCGCTGGTCGCGGCCCTGGACCACGGTGGCCTGGTCCTTCCTGACCCTGGGCATCGGCCTGGGCAGCTGGTGGGCCTACAACGAGCTGGGCTGGGGTGGCTGGTGGTTCTGGGACCCCACCGAGAACGCTTCCTTCATGCCCTGGCTGGCGGGCACCGCCCTGATCCACTCCCTGGCGGTGACGGAGAAACGCGGCGCCTTCAAGGCCTGGACCGTGCTGCTGGCCATCATCGCCTTCTCCCTGTCGCTGCTGGGCACCTTCCTGGTCCGTTCCGGCGTGCTCTCCTCGGTGCATGCCTTCGCCACCGATCCGGCCCGGGGGGTCTTCATCCTGGGCTTCCTCGCCGTGGTCATCGGCGGCTCCCTGGCGCTCTATGCCTGGCGCGCGCCCAAGATGCTCACCGGCGGCAGCTTCAACTGGTTCTCGCGCGAGGCCCTGCTGCTGGCCAACAACGTCGTCCTGCTGGCGGCCATGGGCTCGGTGCTGCTGGGCACCCTCTACCCCTTGCTCATGGACGCCCTGGGCCTGGGCAAGATCTCCGTGGGCCCGCCCTACTTCAATGCCGTGTTCGTGCCGGTCATGGCCCCGGCCCTGTTCCTGATGGGCGTGGGCCCCCTGCTGCGTTGGAAAGAGGCCAGCCTGCCCGACGTCGTGACCCGCCTGAAATGGGCGCTGGGGGTTTCCGTCGCCACCGGCCTGCTGTTGCCCCTTACCCTGAAAGGCTTCAATCCCTGGGCTACCCTGGGCCTGAGCCTGGCGGTCTGGATCGCCTTGACGGTCCTCATCGGCTTCCGCGAGCGGCTGAAAAACGCCCAAGGCGGCCTGATGCAGGGCCTGGCCAGCCTGCCGCGCAGCTTCTGGGGCATGCAACTGGCCCATCTGGGCATGGCCTTGGGCGTGGCCGGCATCACCCTGGTGGCCAACTACCAAGCCGAGCGGGACGTGATGATGAAGGTTGGCGACCACACCGAGTTGGCCGGCTACAGCTTCACCTTCCTGGGCGCCAACCAGGTGCCCGGCCCCAACTACGTGGCGGCGCGCGGCCTGGTCGAGGTCACCCGGGACGGCAAGAAGGTGGCGACGCTGAGGCCGGAGAAACGCACCTACAACGCCTCCGGCATGCCCATGACCGAGGCCGCCATCGACCCCAACTTCTTCCGCGACATCTACGTCTCCCTGGGCGAACCCCTGGAAGGCGGCGCCTGGGCCGTGCGCGTCTATCACAAGCCCTTCATCAACTGGCTCTGGCTGGGTGCCTTGTTCATGTTCACCGGCGGCTTCCTCGCCGCCTCCGACCGGCGCTACCGCATCGCCTTGAAGAAAGCGGCGATTCCCGCCGGCGCCGTGGCACAGGGGGCTTGAGCATGAAACGTTGGCTTCCTCTCATCATCTTCGCGGCCATGGTGGGCTTCTTCGCCAAGGGCCTGTTCCTCAATCCCCGGGAAGTGCCCTCACCTTTCATCGGCAAAGCCACCCCCGCCTTCAAACTGCCCCTGGTGGGACAGCCGGACCAGACCTTCAGTCCGGCGGACATGAAAGGCAAGGTCTGGCTCCTGAACGTGTGGGCGCCCTGGTGCGTCGCCTGCCGCCAGGAACATGCCGCCCTGATGCAGATCGCTCAAGGCGGCCTGGTGCCCATCGTCGGCCTCAACTGGAAGGACAAGGACCGGGAAGCCCAGGTCCTGCTGGCCCAGGTGGGCAACCCCTATGTGGCGGTGCCCGACGATCTCTCCGGCATGGTGGGCATCGACTACGGCGTCACCGGCACCCCGGAAACCTATCTGGTCGACAAGGACGGCATCATCCGTTTCAAACAGATCGGCCCCATCGACCAGGACGTCTGGGACAACAAGATCGTGCCGAAACTGAAGGAGCTGGGTGCATGAAAGCCTTCCTGCTGACCGTTTTGCTGGCCCTTTCCACGCCCCTGCTGGCGGGCGAGGCCCAACCCCTGTCCGAAGATCCGGCCATCGAGCAGCGCATGGTCAACCTGGCCACCGATCTGCGCTGCCTGGTATGCCAGAACGAATCCCTGGCCGGTTCCCATGCCGAGCTGGCTGAGGACCTGCGCCGGGAGATCCGCGCCCAGATGAAGGCGGGCAAGGACGACAAGCAAGTGATCGAATACCTCACCACCCGCTACGGCGACTTCGTGCTCTACCGCCCGCCGTTCAAGCCGGTCACTTACCTGCTCTGGCTGGGGCCCCTGCTGTTCCTTATCCTCGGCGGCGCCTTCTGGTACGCCGCTCTGAAAAAACGCCGCGCCCTCAAAGACACCCCGGCGGACGCGAAACAACTCGCCGCCGCCGCCCAACTATTGGATGAATGAAAGTCATATGAACCCGTTCTGGACCGTCTCCCTGTTCTGGATCACCAGCGTGATCTGCGTGGCCGTCGCCCTCGCCTTCGTGCTCCCTCCCCTGCTGCGCAGCAAGAACGTCACGGCCAAGGCCGCGCGCCGGGATATCAACATTGCCGTGTACCGCGACCAGATGAGGGAAATGGAGGCCGATCTGGCCAACGGCCTGCTCCCCGCCGATCAGTTCCAGAGCGCCAAGGTGGAACTGGAGACGCGCCTAGCCGAGGACGCCCTGTCGCCGGATGCGCTTGAAACCGTTTCGGTACCCAGCGGGGGCCGTGCCCTGGGCGTTTCCCTCGCCGCCGTGATCCCGGTCGCCGCCTTTGCCCTCTACTTCGTCCTGGGCAACCCCACCTCCCTGATCGCCATCGCCGAGGCCCAGCAGGCCGATCCCGCCATGGCCAGCGTAGAGGGCCAACAAGACATGGCCGCTCTGGTGCAGCAGGTGGAAGCCAAGGTCAAGGCCGATCCTCAAGACGGCAAGGCTTGGACCATGCTGGCCAAATCCTACGCCGTCATGGAGCGCTGGCCCGAGGCGGCCAAGGCCTACCAGGAAGCCCTCAAGCTCCTGCCCCAGGACGCCGGCGTGATGACCGGTTACGCCGAAGCCCTGGCCATCCTCAACAACCGGACACTCCAGGGACAACCCATGGAACTGGTAAACCGGGCCCTGGCCCTGGATCCCAACGACATGAAAGGTCTGGAGCTGGCCGCCATCCACGCCTTCCAGAGCCAGGAATACGCCCAGGCCGCCAGTCACTTCAAGCATCTGCTGAGCTTGCTGCCGCCGGACTCGGCCTACGCCCAGGACATCCAGTCCGCCCAGCAAGAAGCGGCGCGCCTAGCCCAAGGCGGCACGGCCGCCCTGGACAATCTCTCTGAACAAGCCGCCCCGGCGAACCAAACTGCCGCGCAGGCGGGCGCCACCATCAGCGGCAAGCTGGATCTGGCCCCCGCCCTCAAAGCCAAGGCCCATCCAGACGATGTGGTGTTCATCTTCGCTCGCTCCAGTCAGGGCGCCGGCGGCCCGCCCCTGGCGGCGCTCAAGACCCAGGTGAGCAAGCTGCCTCTGGAATTCACCCTGGATGACAGCATGGCCATGGTCCCGTCCATGGCCCTCTCCAACCAAAAAGAGGTCATGCTGACCGCCCGGGTTTCCAAGTCCGGCCAGCCCATGCCCGATAGCGGCGACCTGGAGGGCAGCATCGCCTCCGTCAAAGTGGGGTCCAAGGGGGTCAAGCTGGTCATCGACCGGATACGGCCGTAACCGTTCACATCGCGAAAGCTCGCTACGTGGTCAGGCCGCCAACTTATAACTGGCGGCGCTGTCCTGGCAGAACAGGTCCTGGGGCATGGGCAGCAGCCCGCGCAGCTGATCCCGACTGAAAGGGGCCAGACGGGCCTTCTTGGTGTCCTGGCAGAGCAGTTCCGCCTCCCAGGCCGGGGCCTCCCAATCCAGCACCCTATTCAACTGGGCCAGACGCCCGCTGGTGGCGTCGATATAGCCATCGAAACGGGCCTTGAGCCGTTCATCCAGGCGCATGGTCTTGTAGCACAGGTCGGGAATGCGGGAGCGGCGCAGCTGGCGATCCGCCTTGGCCAGCAGGCGCAAGGCCTTCAATGCCACCTCCGTGGTACAGCCGAAGAAACGCGCCGCGAAGTCCCCTGCCGCCGCCTCCTCTTCCGCCAGCAATTCCCCCGGCTGGGCAAAGGCATGGCGCGCGATGTGGGCGTCCATGGCCCACTCCACCGTCACATGGGTGAGCCAGGGCACATCCAGCCAGAGTTTTTCATGGGCCGGCACAAAATGATTGTGGGCAATGACGTCCACCAGCAGATGGCTGGCATAGCCCACCGCCAGGGCCCGGTCGGTCTCGCTCTCGGCCCGGGCCAGCAGTTCGTGGATGGTGGACCAGGTGTGGCTTTGGGCGAACGCCTGGCTGCCGACCCGGGGAGCGGACAAGGCCAGGTCCGGCAGGCAGGCCCCGGCCATCACCAGGCGTGGATACTTGAGCACGGCGGCGCGCAGCTTGGGGTCCAGCAGGGGCACCGCCCAAACCAGGAGCTGGGCGAAATAGACGTGGGTGTGCAAACCCCAGGCCGATGCATCACCGCTCCAGACCAGGAAGGGTAGGGCGAAGAGAGGTAAGCGGACCCGATGCATCATGGCGGGGAAGGCTGACGCCCGGGGATTGCGCTTTCATTGCCTAGTCATGAATTTTTCATGGCGACAAGGCTGCCGGCGCGTGACAATTCGGACTATTCACCCTCACGAAAGAGCGTCTCGAAATGCGTACCCTGATCTGCGGCTCCATGGCCTACGACACCATCATGGTGTTCCACGACCACTTCAAGAACCACATCCTGCCCGACCAGATCCACATCTTGAACGTGGCTTTCCTGGTACCGGACATGCGCCGGGAATTCGGCGGCTGCGCCGGCAACATCGCCTACACCATGAAGCTGCTGGGGGGCGAACCGGTGATCATGGCCACGGTGGGCGACGACTTCCCCGTCTATGCCGAACGACTCACCCGCCTGGGCATCGAGCAGAGCCACATCCGCCACGCCGCCAACACCTTCACCGCCCAGGCCTTCATCACCACCGACCTGGCAGACAACCAGATCACCGCCTTCCATCCCGGCGCCATGAACCACGCCCACGAGAACCAGGTGAGTCAGGCCAAGAACATCAAGCTCGGCATCATCGCCCCGGACGGTCGCCAGGGCATGCTGGACCATGCCCACCAGTTCCAGGTAGCAGGCATCCCCTTTATCTTCGACCCGGGCCAAGGGCTGCCCATGTTCAGCGGCGTGGAATTGCAGCGCTTCGTCGAACTCGCGGATTACGTGGCGGTCAACGACTACGAGGCCCAGTTGCTGCAGGAGCGCACCGGTCGCAAGTTGGAGGTGCTGGCCAAGGAGGTGAAGGCCCTGATCGTCACCCTGGGCGCCCAGGGCTCGCGCATTTATGCGGACGGCCAGGTCCACGTGATCCCGCCGGCCAAGCCTCAGGCCATCATGGACCCCACCGGCTGCGGCGATGCCTACCGGGCCGGCTTGATGACCGGCATGCACAAGGGCATGGATTGGCCGACTTGCGGCCGCTTGGCGGGCCTGATGGGCGCCATCAAGATTGCCAAGCGAGGGGGCCAGAACCATCATTTCTCCTGGGACGAGATCGCCGAGCGCTTCAAAACGGAATACGGTTACGCAATCTAACAAGGAGCACATCATGAAATATCTCTGGCTGTTGTTGGCTCCCGTTGTCCTCACTGGCTGCGCCAGCGGTCTGGGTAGCGACGACTACGAGCGTGCCGAGGCCCGGCGCATCTATGAGGTCAAGATGGGCGTGGTGGAAAACGTGCGCAATGTGAAGCTGGAAGGCACCGCCTCCGGCGTCGGCACCGCCGCGGGCGGCATCGTCGGCGGCGTGGCCGGCAGTAGCGTCGGACAAGGCAAGGGCTCGGCG
>JBGSHR010000032.1:0-2407 GCA_041752155.1 Thiobacillaceae bacterium
CGCCCTGGCGGCGGCCATCGAGCTGGAGCAGACGGAGCCGGGGCGGGGGCGGGGAGCGTGATGTCGTGCCGGCTTTGAGCCAGAACATCCGCACGCTGCCGTTACCGGCAAGGGAGCCACATGTCGCTGGATCGTGACGACAACTATCTACGTGGCCTGGTCGCCGAACTGCGCAAGTTGCCCGCCGAAACTTCCTGGCTGGAGTTCAAGCACAACAACGATGATCCAGATGAAATCGGCGAATACCTCTCGGCGCTTTCCAACTCCGCCGCGCTGGAAGGCAAGACCAACGCCTATCTGGTATGGGGAATTGCCAACGAATCGCACGATATCGTCGGCACCAGCTTCAAACCCGCGAAAGCCCGCAAAGGGGGCGAGGAACTGGAAAGCTGGTTGCTCCGTATGCTGAGCCCTCGCCTGCACTTCCGCTTCCTGCCGGTAGATATGGATGGCAAGGCGCTGGTAGTGCTGGAAATTCCCCGTGCCAGCGGCAAGCCGACGCAGTTCGCCGGCAAGGAGTTGATTCGCGTCGGTTCCAACAAGAAACCCCTGAAGGATTATCCGGAGCAAGAGCGGGCGCTGTGGCGCATTTTTGATCTGACCCCCTTCGAGTCGCTCAAGGCAGCCGAGAATCTGCCTGTCCCCGAGGTGCTGGCGCTGCTCGATTACCCCGCCTACTTCGATCTGCTGAAGCAACCATTACCGAATGATCATGCAGGCATTCTGGCCCGCCTGGAGGATGACGCCCTGCTGGTACGCAATGCCGCCGGGGGGTGGGATATCACAAACCTGGGGGCGATCATGTTCGCCAAGGATCTGCACCGTTTTCGTTCCCTGGCCCGCAAGGCCATGCGCGTGATCGTGTACGAGGGCCAGGGACGCCAAAGCAAAAAGCAGCGCGAGCAAGAAGGACGCAAGGGGTACGCCTCCGGTTTCGAAGGTTTGATCGACTACATCAATGCGTTGTTACCGCGCAATGAGGTCATCGGCAACGCGTTACGCCGCGACGTGCCGATGTACCCCAATCTGGCGGTGCGGGAACTGGTAGCCAATGCTCTGATCCATCAGGATTTCTCGGTCACCGGCGCGGGTCCGATGGTGGAGATTTTTTCTGACCGCATGGAAATCACCAATCCCGGTCTGCCGCTGGTGAAAACCGAGCGTTTTCTCGATAGCCCACTCCGCTCGCGGAATGAGGCGCTGGCATCACTGATGCGTCGAGGAGGCATTTGCGAGGAACGTGGTAGCGGAGTGGACAAGGTGGTGTTCGAAACAGAGCTTTACCAGTTACCGGCCCCTGCTTTCGAAACGCCGGAAGGCTCCACCCGCGCCACCTTGTTTGCCCACAAGAGCTTCCGTGAAATGGATAAGGATGACCGCATCCGGGCCTGTTATTTGCACGCCTGCTTGCGGCACGTAGAGCGCAACCCGATGACCAACGCCAGCCTGCGGGAGCGCTTCGGCATTGAGCAGCACAACAGCGCCAATGCCTCACGGGTGATTCGCGAGACCCTGGATGCCGGGGTGATCAAACCGTATGACCCCGGGCAGGCCAAGAAGAACTCCCGTTACCTCCCCTCGTGGGCCTGATTTATTTGATGGGTATTTGATGGTGAACGGTTTTAGCCAAAGCGCAGTGAGCCAGAGCAAAGAACATGCTCTCCCCTACGTGACCCGCACACTGTTACCAACCAGACATGATTGATCCAACTCGAGTGACCATGAACCTCCTCTTCATCGCCGACCCCCTGGAAGGCTTCAAGACCTACAAGGACACCACCTACGCCATGATGGTGGAGGCCCATCGGCGCGGCCACGAGCTGTTCGCCATGGAGGCCCAGGACCTGGCTTGGCGCGGCGGGCGGGTGATGGGCCGGGTCCATGCCATCAGCCTCACCGGCGGCGATCCCTGGTTCCAGCGCGGCGAGCCGGCCTGGCTGGACTTGGCGGAGTTCGGCGCGGTGCTGATGCGCAAGGACCCGCCCTTCGACCAGGGCTATCTCTACGCCACCTGGCTGTTGGAGATGGCGGAACGCCAGGGGGCGCGGGTGTTCAACCGGCCCCAGTCCCTGCGCGACTACAACGAGAAGTTGGCCATCGCCCGCTTCCCGGAATTCATCGCGCCGACTTTGGTGAGCGGCGACGCCGGCCAGATCCGTGGCTTCCTGGCGGAACAGGGCGACATCGTGGTGAAGCCGCTCAACGCCATGGGCGGCGCCGGCGTGTTCCGCCTGCGCCCGGACGATCCCAACATCGGCGCGATCCTGGAGACCCTGACCCAGCACGGCGCCGAGACCATCATGGCCCAGCGCTATCTCCCCGAGATCAAGGACGGCGACAAGCGCATCCTGGTGATCGACGGCGAGGCGGTGCCCTATTGCCTGGCGCGCATCCCGGCCGAGGGCGA
>JBGSHR010000033.1:0-9781 GCA_041752155.1 Thiobacillaceae bacterium
CCTCGCCGCGCAGCAGGGCGCGTTCCGCGTGGCGGTCGGGAAAGCCCAGGCGGATGCGCAGCAGGAAGCGGTCCAGTTGGGATTCCGGCAGGGGAAACACGCCGACCTGGTCCGACGGGTTCTGGGTGGCGATGACGAAGAACGGGGAGGGCAGAGGCCGGGTCTCGCCTTCCACCGTCACCTGGCCTTCCTCCATGGCCTCCAGCAGAGCGCTCTGGGCCTTGGGGCTGGCCCGGTTGATCTCGTCGGCGAGGATCACCTGGGCGAACACCGGGCCGGGATGGAAGGTGAAGCGGCCGCTGTCCCGGTCATAGATGGCCGACCCCAGGATGTCGGCGGGCAGCAGGTCGCTGGTGAACTGGAGGCGGTGGAAATCCAGCCCAAGGGTGCGTGCCAGGGCATGGGCCAGGGTGGTCTTGCCCACCCCGGGCACGTCTTCGATCAGCAAGTGCCCCCGCGCCAGCAGGCAGGCCAGGCACAGGCGGATCTGGGTGTCCTTGCCCAGGACGATGGCGTTGATCTGGGCGAGGGCCTGGGCGAGGGCGGGGTTCATGGCGGTTCCTGGTAAGGGGCGGGGGCGTTGGCGCGGGTTAACCGGAGAGGCGCGGAGTGGCTATGGTAACGGGCCCGGGGGGGGCTCAAGTCCGGAATGGGGGCGGCTATCCGGCGGTCCAGCGAGGTTGTGGTTTGGAGCGGCTAAATGAGACCGGCCGGTTTCGGGCCACTGGCCGCATAGTGGCAATGGCAGCCCCGCTTCTAAAGTGGTTGCTTGTTTGAAAGCGCGTCTTTCCGCTGGATTTCGTCGATCTGCACAAACGGTTCTTGGTCCACATGAGAACTGGCTTCGATGGTTTTATTGGGCTGAACGCCACATCTTCCACTCTTGCAACTCCCGGGGGCTGCCGCTTCCACGCCGTCCTGCCCCATGCTTTTCAAAAGCAAATAGACCCCAACGACGGATACAAGTAGCAAAACGATGGCTACGAGCACAGCTGGCATGATGTTGACTCCTGGTTTCGGGTACCGCGAAATGTATCACCGCCAGCGGAATTGCCCGAAGGGATGCAGGGATGTGGAGGTCTGCCCAATGGCCCGCAACAGGTTCACGAGCGGCCAGTCAGCCCCGCCTTGGTGATCGGCTCCAGTTCGGCCGAAGAAGACTGTCGCAACAGGAGGGTCTGAGCCCGGTTGTTACGGTTGTTATTGACCCCGGTTGTTATCTGCCCCCAGTTGTTACCAAGGTGGGTGCTGTGAAGGGTCGAACCTCGGTCTTGGCAGATATTAGCCGGTGAGTACGGCGGAAAAGCGTAGCGCCTTCCGCCGTATGCCATTCGGCGGATAACGCCTTTGGCTCATCCGCCTTACGCGGGCTGTTCCTGGAAGCGGGCGGGCAGGTGTTCCGCGTGGTTCAGTTGGGAGTAGTCGTTGGCGACTTTAGGGGCCGATTTAAATCCATCGCCGGCATGCCCAAAGGGCTTCATTCCGCCCAGTTCGCCAACCGCAAGCCGGGCACGCGCTCGAATTCCCGGGTGTTGTTGGTGACCAGGGTCAGATCCAACGCCAAGGCCTGGGCGGCTATCAGGGTATCCAGCGAACCGATGGGTTGGCCGCTCCGCTCCAGGCTCGCGCGCACGCGTCCGTATTGCCAGAAGGCATCCCGGTCGAAGGGGAGGATTTCCAGCGGGGACAGGAATCTTTCCAGTGCCCCGCGGTTTCGCTCCGAGCCGCTTTTCTCCACGCCATAGGCCAGTTCCGCCGCCGTGATGCTGGATATGCCGAGATCACCGATCTGTTCCTGGCGGAACCGCTCCAGCACATGAGCCGGCCGGACGTTGATGACATAGATGCAGATGTTGGTGTCGAGCAGATACTTCACCGCCCGAGTTCCTGGCGGCTTTGCTCCGGCGGCTGTTCGCGCTCCAGTTGGAACCCCGGTTCGAACTCGTCCAGCGCGGCGATCAGCTCTTCGATTGAAGGGCGCTTGAGGGGGCGCAGGATGACGGCGTCTCCATCCCGCTCGATGGAAACCTCGCGCACGCCTTCAAAGCGGAAGGCCTTGGGCAGGCGCACGGCCTGGCTGCGGCCGTTGGTGAACAGTTTGGCGGATTGCATGATGCGGCTCCTGGTTTGATATATGCCTGAGCATATACCACAAGGTCGGCGTCGTGGGACTGGGATTCCAATGGCCGGAATTGGGCAGCTATGCGCCGGTTACCTGCTGTTCAAACGCAGATGACACCCATGGCGGCTTTCTTCAACAGCGTGGGGCGGCCCTTGACCCATAGCTGCCTCTCGCCAGTATCCCCGCATGACCGTCTGCCGCGTCTGAGCCGCACACTGGCTGATGGTTCCCACGCTCCGCGTGGGAACCTGGCCAGAGACGCTCTTTGTCGCTACGGGATTGATGATAAATTGAGCTCATGAGATTCCATCCCGATGGCCCCTCCATACCCGATATCCTCCTGCAGCGCTGTGATGCTGGTCGCGTCGTGTTTCTGTGCGGAGCCGGAGTTTCAAAGCCATCTGGAATGCCAGACTTTGTCGGTCTCACTCGGTACGTCATAGAATTTTTTGACCCACCAGCCAATTCAGAGATCATGGCCGCGTTTCTCCCATGGTTGGATGATCAATCTGCAGCGAATGTCCCACTCGACCAAATCTTCAACCTCCTCCATCTTGAATACGGCAAGGATGAAGTTAACGCTCTGGTCACAGAGCGGCTAAGTGTTCCTCCAGAAATAAAAGATTTTGGACATAAGCACGGTCTGATCAGGCGGATTTCTTCGAGCCAGGGCGGCGTGCCGCAAATTGTCACGACGAACTTCGACCGGTTGTTCGAGGTAGGGCCGGAGGGAGACCATCTGATCTGGCACGTGCCGCCTGCTTTTCCTGACCTGAACTTCGGATCAACGATAGAGGGGATCACGTATCTACACGGACGCCTAGTGGATGCAGCCTCTGAAAGTCATCCCTACGTGCTGAGCAGCGCGGATTTCGGGCGTGCCTACCTCTCAGAAGGGTGGGCCACCAACTTCATCAGACACCTCCTCCAACGGTACACTGTTGTTTTGGTCGGCTATCAGGCAGAAGACCCGCCAATCAAATATCTTCTTCAGGGTCTTAACCATGACAGCCAGTATGACCGGTCTAGACTCTATGCTTTTGACCGTGGGCTTCCAGAGGAGATCGAGGCCAAGTGGCGTGACAGGGGGGTCACAGCTATAGCCTATTCCGACCATCCGGACTTCTGGAAGAGCATGGAAGCCTGGGCAGACCGCGCCGACGATCCGCGCAGGTGGCGTGCATCCGTAATCGCTAAATGCCAGCAGGACCCGAAGGATCTAGCCCCTCATGAGCGTGGCCAAGTTGCTCATGTCCTTCGCACAGTACAGGGGGCGAGATCATTCTCGATGTCTGATCCAACACTGCATCCTGAATGGGTGTGTGTGATGGACGCGAGTGTCCGCTCAGCCAGACAGAGCCGCGGCTATGGCGACGATGCAGAAGCCTTCGATCCCGTGGCCGCCTATGGGCTCGATGACGATCTGAAGGACATCTCTGAGGATGATTACCGACAGGGTGCCAGCAACGACAATCTCCTCGTTTGGCGCGACGAAGACGACAATCCCCATGAGTTTCATCGGCTGGGGGGGCGACAGATTGAAGGTTTTGAGGCGACGCCGATCAGACTTGGCCACCTCATCACCTGGGTCAGCAAGTCCATCGATAGCCCCGTGCTGGCCTGGTGGGTCGTTCGGCAGTACGGACTGCATCCGCGACTGCTGCAACAGTTCGAGTGGCAAGTGGCGCATTCGACGGCTCTCAACGAGCGCGCTCGTCATATCTGGAACCTCATCCTCGAACACCATCGAGATCCTCGCAGCCGTCAGCGGAATAGCGACTGGTTCGACTTAAAGAGCCGGCTCAGTGCGGAGGGTTGGACGGCCGGTCTCCTACGAGAATTCCGAAGGGTTGCGATGCCTCGATTGGAGATCAAGCCACCGTTTGGCTTGGGGCAGTCCAAACCGCCGTCGGCATCCTGGGAGGGAATTCATCTCCACGACCTAGGCCAGTGGGAAGTCTTGTTCCTTGAACGGCACAACGAAGACTTAGACGTCCCCGACGATCTATTGCCACAGGTATTTGGCATCCTGGAGGAACAGCTAACCGTCGCCTCAGGACTGCTGGGGGACATCGAGACCATCTACTTTCAGACACCGACCTGCTATCCGGACCGCGAGGTTGATGGGAGAGAGCACACCTCAAAAGCCGCGGAGGTCGTGACGGAGGCCGTGGCTTGGTTCGTCCAATTGTTTGACCGAATGGCTGCCAAGTGGCCAGAACTGGCGAATGCACATGCAACGACCTGGCCTGCGACAGACCAGTTCTTTTTCCGGAAACTCAAGCTGTATGCGTTCAACAAAGTGGACGTTTTCGAGGCCGACCTTGTTGCCGAAGAAGTCTTGTCATTAGTTCAGCAGACATTCTGGGACATCGATGTGGTCCGAGAGCTTCTTTTTCTACTGGTGGATCGATGGGGCGAGTTCTCTCAGGGGAACAGAGATCAAATCATTGACCGCATCTTGACGGGCCCAGATCAGCTTTCTCACTGGTCTAACGAGAAGTTCCCGAGGCTCCGGGATGAGTTTGCCACCAGATACGGCCGGTATCTCGAACTACAGGGGTGTGAACTGGCGGCCGATCGCCGTGAACGGCTTGCAGAGATGATCAGAGGCATTCCTGGATGGAGCGACGGTTGGGTCACCTCGATGGTGATCGAACGCGGTTCTCACATGGGTTGGGTCGGTACGGACGAAAAACCAGATGCTATCTTGGACCTTCCCGTAAGCGACGTGGTATCCAGGGCAAAGGAAGACCTGAAGCGGGACTTTGGCAGCTTCACCGAGAAACGACCCTTCACTGGATTGGTGAAAGCCAATCCGAGAAAGGCGTTGTCTGCGCTGACGATTGCAGGAAAGGCTGGGGACTACCCAGAGGTGTTCTGGTCAGCCATGATCAATGAACTTCCCAAAGACATTACGCCCCGGCTGAGACGGGTATTCCTAAAACGAGTAGTGCAGCTCCCCCATTCGGTCATCGCCGAACTGGGCCACACCTTGGGACGATGGCTCGAACAGAACTTGGTCGCGGTCCTTGAGTTTGATGAGGGGCTCGGTTGGGCAGTCTACGATCACATCGTCGATGGCATCCTGAGCGCCGGAGCAGATGCCGCGAAGAGCGGTCTTGGCGAAGTCCGCCAAGGAGGCAAAGTCATTCAACGGTCCCGCCGCACCCTCGATCATGCGATCAACGGCCCCGTCGGCATGTGTGCTGAGGCCCTCTTCCGCGCAGTGCCCGGAGAGACTCAAGAGGCCGGATCACTAATCCCAGGGCACATCAAGGCTCGTGTCGAGCACCTATTTTCTGCACCGGGTGAAGGCTCAGATCATGCCGTGTCGATAGCGAGCAGCAAGCTGAACTGGCTCATGTTCGTCGATTCCGAGTGGACGGTGGAACGCCTAATTCCAATGTTGGCCTTCGAACATCCAGCGTCGGAACCAGCGTGGAACGGTTTGCTTCATAGTGGGCGAGTGCCTTCGCCACCTTTGTCAGCGATCATCAAACCGCTACTGCTTGACCTCTTACCGAGGATCGAAGGATTTTCTTGGGATCGCGACCTCTCAAAGGTTGCCGCCCAATGGCTAGGCTTCATGCGGGTGTTTCACCCCGATGAGCCGAGTGGGCTTTCACGAGGCGAAATGCGTTCGGCTTTGCGATCGATGTCTGACGACACTCGGAACAGGTTCATTTTCTGGTTGGGTCAGGTTGGACAGAAGAACGAGAACGGCTGGGCCAAACACGTCATCCCCTTACTCAACGAGGACTGGCCAAGAGAAGCCCAATACAGGACCTCTTCATCAGTGAGGGCATGGATCGGCCTGCTTGATGACACCGGCGATAGCTTCCCGGCCGTCTACGAAGCGGTGAAGAAGTTCTTGGTTCCGGTGGAGACAAGCGACCATCTGTTCTACCGGTTCACACGAGAGATCGGTGATGAAATGCCAATTACCGCTCTATTCCCTGAAACAACGCTGGATTTGATGAACAGAGTTACACCTCAGGTTCTCACCCGTACTCCATACGAGTTACCGAAGGTGCTAGCACTAATTGCGGAAACCGAACCTGGGCTGACATCAGATCCACGCTATTTGCGCCTTATTGATCTTGTTGAACGAAGCTAGATCTCGGTCTCCCTGACTGCAACTCAGTGAATCGCCCCAACCTCCTGGACACCTCAGAGGACTGCTTTGCCACCCAGAGAGGTCGTTGTCTTTAATGAAGTCGAACGTCAGCTTCAACCGAAGAGCAGACGATCTGTGCGCTCACCCTGACTGACCGCTCATGGTTGTGAGCGGCCCATCGTCCTTCAGCTACCCCACACCGGATTCCGGTTGGCGAAGGCGATACGTCTAAACCGTCTGGATGTTTTTCTTCCATTCCCCCCGGTTTCCCGGCCCGCAACGGGCGAAGCTCAGTCCTCCCGCCGCAACTGGGGGAACAGGATCACATCGCGAATGCTGGGCGAATCCGTGAGCAGCATGATCAGGCGGTCGATGCCGATGCCTTCGCCGGCGGTGGGGGGCAGGCCGTGTTCCAGGGCGCGGATGTAGTCGGCGTCGTAGTACATGGCTTCCTCGTCGCCGGCTTCCTTGGCGTTGGCCTGCTCCTGGAAGCGGGCGGCCTGGTCTTCGGCGTCGTTCAGCTCGGAAAAACCGTTGGCGATCTCGCGGCCCACCATGAACAGCTCGAAGCGGTCGGTGAGCTCCGGGTTCTGGTCGTTGCGCCGGGCCAGGGGGGAGGTCTCCGCCGGGTAGTCGATGATGAAGGTGGGCTGGATCAGCAGGTGTTCGGTGGTCTCTTCGAACAGGGTCAGTTGCAGGCCGCCCAGGCCGTCGTTGGGCCGGTAGCCGATCTTGCGGCGTTGCAGTTCGGCCAGCACGAAGTCCTGGTCGTGCAGGGGCGCATCGCGCAGGTCCGGGTGGTAGTGGCGCACCGCGTCCAGGGCGGTCATGCGGGCGAAGGGGGCGCCCAGGTCGATCTGGTGGCCCTGGTAGGGCACGGTGGTGGTGCCCAGCACCTTCTGGGCGATGTCCCGGAACATGGCCTCGGTGAAGTCCATGAGGTAGCGGTAGTCCCGGTAGGCCTCGTAGAACTCCACCATGGTGAATTCCGGGTTGTGGCGGGTGGAGATGCCTTCGTTGCGGAAGTTGCGGTTGATCTCGAAGACTTTCTCCAGGCCGCCCACCACCAGGCGTTTCAGGTACAGCTCCGGGGCGATGCGCAGGAACAGTTGCATGTCCAGGGCGTTGTGGTGGGTGGTGAAGGGTTTGGCGTTCGCGCCGCCGGGGATGGGATGCATCATGGGCGTCTCGACTTCGAGATAGCCGTGGCCGGTGAAGAATTCGCGCATGGCCTGGATCACCCGGGAGCGGATCATGAAGGTGCGGCGGGAGTCGTCGTTGGTGATGAGGTCGAGATAGCGCTGGCGGTATTTCTGCTCCTGGTCCGAGAGGCCGTGGAACTTCTCGGGCAGGGGGCGCAGGGCCTTGGTGAGCAGGCGCAGTTCCTTGGCCTGGATGGTGAGCTCGCCCTTGTTGGTCTTGAACAGGGTGCCGGTGACGCCCAGGATGTCGCCCAGGTCCCAGTGCTTGAAGGCCTCGTGGGTGTCGCTGCCGGTGAGGTCGTTGGAGAGGTAGATCTGCACCCGGCCGCCCATGTCCTGGAGGGTAGCGAAGCTGGCCTTGCCCATCACCCGCTTCAGCATCATGCGCCCGGCCAGATTCACCTGGATGGGGTTGGCCTCCAGCTCTTCCTTGCTCTTGTCGCCGTGGGCGGCCTGGAGGTCGGCGGCGTAGTCGGTGCGCTGGAAGTCGTTGGGGAAGGCGATGCCCTGGCTGCGGATCGCCGCGAGCTTCTCGCGGCGCTCGGTGATGATCTGGTTTTCGTCTTGGGCGGGCTGGATGGGTTCGTTCATGGTGGGTTCAGTTGAAGGTGAAAACGGTCATGCCGAGGGCCTGGGCGGCCTCGGCCTGGTTCTTGTCGGCGGTGGCGAAGGCGCGCGCGCCGTGGTGGCGGGCATAGGCCAGATGCAGGGCGTCCAGGGCGCGCAGGGACACCTCCGGGATCTGGTCGATGAGGTGGCGCGCCTCATTGAACAGGCCGGCGGCATCCTGATAGACGCGCCAGGTTCGGCCCTGCACATCCCGGTCGAATTCGGCCAGGGCGGTGCGTTCCAGGGGCAGGTCGATCTGCCGGGCGCGGCGGCGCCGCGCCAGCAGGCAGCGGAATTCCACCAGGGTCAGCGGGCTGGTGGCGATTTCATCCTGGGCATCGGCCCAGTCGAGCACGTCCAGGGAACGGAGCTCGCGGATGTAGCACTTGGCCAGGGCGCTGGTGTCGATATAGGCGCTCAAGCGCGGTCCTCGCGTTCTTCCGCCAGGAGGTCCTCGCTCGGCACGCTCTGCATCGGCTGGTTTTCCAGGAAGGCTCGGAGGGCGCCGGCCTTGCGTCTGGGCGCCACTGGCAGGATGCGCGCCACCGGCTCGCCCCGGCATACCACCAGGATTTCCTCGTCGTCGGCGAACATGGCTTCCGGATGGGACAAACCTTCGCGGGCCTCGCGGATGGTGAGTTCTTTCATGGGGGAACCTCGGTGGCTGGATGTGTCACGAGTATAAGCGTTGTGACACGCCGGGGGAATGAAGGCGATGATCATCCGCTCAAGCAAACTGGCGGGATCGCGAAAGCGCGGGATTTTACCCGCCCGACCGCCGGAACACGCTGACTCCACGCGATAATGCGGACTGTTCGCCTGTCTTGCCCCTCCCATGTCCGATACCGCCCTCTCCCTGCTCAGCCGCATCTTCGGCTACCCCGCCTTTCGCGGCCATCAGGCGGCCATCATCGACCACGTGGCGGCGGGGGGCGACGCCCTGGTGCTCATGCCCACCGGCGGCGGCAAATCCCTGTGTTTCCAGATCCCGGCCCTGCTGCGGGAGGGCACCGGCATCGTCGTCTCGCCCCTCATCGCTTTGATGCACGACCAGGTGGCGGCGCTGACGGAATCCGGCGTGGCGGCGGCCTTCCTCAACTCCAGCCTGGACGCGGAGCGCGCGCGCCAGGTGGAGCGGGACTTCCTGGCCGGGAGATTGCAGCTGCTGTACGTGGCGCCGGAACGCCTGCTCACGCCCCGCTTCCTGGACCTGCTGAGCCAGGCGCGGCCTGCGCTATTTGCTATTGACGAGGCCCACTGTGTGTCCCAGTGGGGCCACGACTTCCGCCCGGAATACCTGGGCCTCAACGTGCTGCACGAGCGTTTTCCCAATGTGCCGCGCATCGCCCTCACCGCCACCGCCGACGCCGTCACGCGCCAGGAGATCATCGACCGCCTGGACCTGGGCACCGCCCGGGTGTTCGCCGCCAGCTTCGACCGGCCCAACATCCGCTACACGGTGGTGGAGAAGGTGGACCCCCGGCGCCAGCTGCTGGCCTTCCTGAAGGACGGCCACGCGGGGGAGGCGGGCATTGTTTACTGCGGCACCCGCAAGAAGGTGGACGACACCGCCGAATGGCTGGCCGCCGAGGGCTTCCGCGCCTTGCCCTACCACGCCGGCCTGGGCGGCGAGGTGCGCCAGCGCCACCAGGAACGCTTCCTGCGGGAGGACGGGGTGGTGATGGTGGCCACCATCGCCTTCGGCATGGGCATCGACAAGCCGGACGT
>JBGSHR010000034.1:0-4948 GCA_041752155.1 Thiobacillaceae bacterium
GTTGCCGCGAGGAAGCGCCGGGCTGGCATGAGGTGGCGCCGGGCCAGTTCGCCCGCTGCCACTTGGCGGAGGTCAAGGAATCGGCGCGTGGACCGGCGAGTCCCGGCGCTCACGCTCCCCGTCAGCAGCCAGAGCCCGGCAGCGCGGCCCAGATTATTCTGGAGGTGCGCGACCTGGCCGTGTATTTCCCGATCCGCAAAGGTCTGCTGAAGCGCACCGTCGGCCACGCCAAGGCGGTGGACGGGGTGAGCCTGGCAGTGGCCGCCGGCGAGACCCTGGCCCTGGTGGGGGAGTCCGGTTGCGGCAAGACCACCCTGGCCCGGGCCATCCTGCGCCTGATCGAGCCGACCCGGGGCGAGGTATCCGTCGTCGGCGAATCCTTGGCCGGACTGACGGGAGAGGCGTTGCGCCGCAAACGCGCCGAGATGCAGATCGTGTTCCAGGACCCGTTCTCGTCCCTGAATCCGCGCATGCGCGTGGGCGACATCCTGGAGGAGGGCATGGTGGCTTTGCTACCGGCTCTCGATGCCGCCGCCCGGCGCCGGCGCATGGTCGACCTGCTGGATCAGGTGGGGCTGCCGGCGGAGGTCATCGGCCGTTATCCCCATGAATTTTCCGGCGGCCAGCGCCAGCGCATCGCCATCGCCCGCGCCCTGGCGGTGGAGCCCAAGTTGCTGATCCTGGACGAGCCCACCAGCGCGCTGGATGTCTCGGTGCAGGCGCAAATCCTCAATCTTCTGGCGGACCTGCAACAGGCGCGGGGATTGGCCTACCTGTTCATCACCCACAACCTGTCGGTGGTGGGCTACCTGGCCCATCGCGTGGCGGTGATGCAGGCGGGAAGGATCGTGGAGCAGGGCGCGGTGGAACAGCTATTGACCCGGCCGGAGTGCGCTTACACCCGGCTATTGTTGGACTCGGTGCCGGGGCGGGGCATGTCTTAGCGGCGTGAGCCGTGGGGTGCGGACTTAACCCGCGACATCCGGGATGGAGAGGATGGTGCCGGGTTTGAGCGCCTCCACGTCGCCGTTCCAGCGGCGCAGCTCGGAAACCTTCACCTTGTAGTGCTTGGCCACGCGGGCCAGGGTGTCTCCCTTGCGCACCTTGTGCATGCGCATGGCCGGCTTGCCGGCGGCGGCCGTCTTGGCGGGCTTGCCCGATCCCTTAACCCCTGCCTCGGCCCGCTTGACCACCGGCACCATCAAGGTCTGGGCCTGGGCGACTTTGCCCCGGTAGAGCTTGAGAGGGTTGTGTTCCTTGAGCCAATCCAGAGTGACGCCGAACTTGGCGGCGATGCCGCTGGCCTTCTCGCCCCGGCTTGCGTCATAGGTTTGCAGGCCCTTGTCCTTGCCTTGCCGGTGCAGATTGAACTGAAAGGTTTCCACCCGGTCCGCCGGCAGCAGCAGCACGCCGCGGGTGTCGGTGTGGATGACCCGGCGCTGAAACGCGGGGTTGAGGGAAAGGAAATCCTGCAGATCCATCTCCGCCAGGCGCGCCGCGCTGCGCGCCTCCATGGGGCGACTCAGGTTGACTTGCATGAAGTAGGCCTCGTTGGCGATGCTGTCCACACTCAGGCCGTAATGCTCGGGATTGCGCAGGATGTTGCGCACGGCGATCAGTTTGGGCACGTAGTGCCGGGTCTCGGTGGGGAGCTTGATGCTGGCATAGTCGCGGCCGTGGCTGCGCGCCAGGGCCCGGGCAACGCAACCCTCGCCGCAGTTGTAGGCCGCCAGGGCCAGTTCCCAGTCGCCGAACATGCCGTGCAGTTTGCTGAGATAGTCCAGCGCGGCCTGGGTGGCCTGGAGGATGTCCCGGCGTCCGTCGAACCAGGCATTTTGTTCCAGCCCGTAGACCCTGCCCGTGGCCGGGATGAATTGCCAGATGCCGGCGGCCTTCTGGGGCGACAGGGCCATGGGGTTGTAGGCCGATTCGATCATGGGCAGCAGGGCGATCTCCATGGGCATGCCGCGCTTTTCCACTTCCTCGGCGATGTGAAACAGATAGGGCTTGCTGCGCTGGATGGCTCGTTCCAGGTAGCTGGCGTGGCTGGTGTACCAGGCCTCGTGCACCTGGGTCAGCTGGGGGTCGGTTTCGGGCAGGGAAAAGCCGGCGCGGATGCGGGTCCAGAGGTCGCCTTGGCTGGAATCGGCCGCGCTGCCGGGCGTACTGGTCAGGGCATAGCTGATCTTCAGCTCCGGCGTCCCGCTATCGGAAAGCGCCGGCAGGGGGAGGGCCAGGCACAGAACAAGACAGAGCGATGTGGCGATTCTATTCATGTGTGGTTGTTGGCCCGGAGGCGTAAGACCCTGATAGGAATGGAATTTTAAGGGCTGAGGGGCGGATCGCAAAGCGCGGGATGGTGGGCGGCGAAATCGAGGCGATGCGGGACCAGGCTCAGAAGCTGTTTTTCCACTCCCGCAACGCGGTAAACACCTCCAGGCCGGGCTGGATGGGGATGCCCAGGTGTTGCGATGCAGCAACAATCAAGGCCGGAGCATGGCAGCGCAGGAAGGGGTTGGTCCGGCATTCCCGCGCCAGCGGGACGGGGAGGGTGGGGAGGCCTTGGCGTCTTTGCGCCAGGGCCTCCCTATGACGCGCCTGAAGATCGGCGTTGTCGGGGTCCACTTCCTGGGCGAAGGCGATGTTGGCCAGGGTGTACTCGTGGGCGCAATGGACCAGCGTGTCGCCGGGCAGGTCGGCAAGGCGCGTCAGGGAGGTGTGCATCTGCTCGGGGGTGCCTTCGAACAGACGGCCGCAACCGCAGGAGAACAGGGTGTCGCCGCTAAACAAACGGCCATGGCCCAGGTAGCAGAGGTGATCCAGGGTGTGTCCCGGCGTGGCCAGGACGCGGAATGCCAGGTCCAGCTCCGCCAGGGTGACGGTGTCGCCATCCGCCACCGGCTGGTTCACGCCGGAAATGCCGGGGGGGCCGTACACCGGTATCGCCCAGCGGGCCAACAGGGCGTCCACGCCGCCGGTGTGGTCGGCGTGATGATGGGTGAGCAAAATGGCGCTTGGCTTTAGCTTATGGCTATCCAGCCAAGTTAGAATCGGCCCTGGCTCACCCGGGTCCACCAAGACCGCCCCATGGCGGTCATGGATGGCCCAGACATAGTTGTCCCGGAAGGCGGGGATGGCTTCAACCTCAAACATGGAACAATTCTCCGGCAGGGACCGACAGGGTCGATTGTATGCAAGCCTGGTTCGAGAGCGACTTGGGACAGTATGTATTGAGCCAGGAATTGGCCTGGTTCGATGCGGAATGTTCCGACATCTTCGGTTTCAACGCCATGCAGGTCAGCACCTGCGGGGTGGATTACCTGCGCGCCAACCGCATGCCCAATCGGTTTTGTTGCGGGGTCGGCGAGGGTACGGTGTTTTGTCGCCCGGAAGAGCTGCCCATCGCCAGCCAAAGCCTGGATCTGCTGATCCTGCCCCACGTGCTGGAGTTCTCTCCCCATCCGCATCAGGTGCTGCGCGAAGCGGAGCGGGTGCTGCGGCCGGAGGGACGGATACTGATCGCGGGCTTCAACCCGTGGAGTCTCTGGGGGCTACGGCGCTTGGTGAACCGAGACCCGGGGGGCTGGCCTTGGCAGGGGGATTTCATCCAGTTGACGCGCCTGAAGGATTGGATGGCCTTGCTCGGTTTCGATCTCGTGGCCGGGCGCATGGGCTGCTACGTCCCCCCTCTGAACCAGGTCAAGTGGATAGAACGCATGGCTTGTCTGGAGGCGGCGGGAGACCGTTGGTGGGCGCTGGGGGGCGGCATTTATCTCCTCCATGGCGTGAAGCGGGTGCACGGCATGCGTTTGATCGCGCCCAAATGGGAAGGCAAATGGATGACGCGCCCGGCCTGGGCGCCTGCCCCTAGAAAATCGGCACACACAATCAATGGACATGAGTGAAGCAAAAAGCGTAGACCTTTATACGGACGGGGCCTGCAAGGGCAACCCCGGCGTCGGTGGTTGGGGTGTCCTGATGCGTTATGGCGGAACCGAGAAGACCCTGTGCGGGGGCGAACTGGAAACCACCAACAACCGCATGGAGCTGATGGCCGTGATCGAAGGACTCAGAGCCCTCAACCGGCATTGCCATGTGCGGGTGCATACCGACTCCCAATACGTGCAGAAGGGCATCTCGGAATGGTTGCCCAACTGGGTCCGGCGCGGTTGGAAGACGGCGGGCGGCGGCGCGGTGAAGAACCAGGATCTGTGGCGCGCCCTGTCCGAGCAGGCGGCGCGCCACCAGGTGGAGTGGCACTGGGTCAAGGGCCATGCCGGCCACGTGGAGAACGAGCGCGCCGATGTGCTGGCCAATGAGGGGGTGCGTTTGGTGATGGAAGGAAAAACCTGATGCGGCAAATCGTGCTGGATACGGAAACCACCGGCCTGGACCCGGCCCTGGGACATCGCGTGATCGAGATCGGTGCCCTGGAGATCCTCAATCGCCGCGCCGCCGGCGCCAGTTATCACGTCTATATCAATCCGGAACGCGAGATCGACGCCGGCGCCATGCAGGTGCATGGCCTGACCAGCGAGTTCCTGGCCGACAAGCCGCGCTTCGCCGACATCGCCGTGGAATTCCTGGAGTTCGTGCGCGACGCCGAGCTGGTCATCCACAACGCTCCGTTCGACGTGCGCTTCCTCAACGCCGAGTTCAACCGCCTGGAACTGGAGCCCATCGAGCGCTATTGCGGCGTGCTGGATACCCTCAAGCTGGCCAAGGAGATGCACCCGGGCCAGAAGAACAACCTGGACGCCCTGTGCAAGCGCTATGGCGTGGACAACTCGGGCCGGGCTTTCCACGGCGCTTTGCTGGATGCCCAGTTGCTGGCGGAGGTGTACCTGGGAATGACCCGGGGCCAGGAGAGCCTGGGTATCGACGTTTCCGCGCCGACGCCCACCCAGACGGCGCTGGCGCCGGTGCGCCGCGGCGTGCTCAAGGTGGT
>JBGSHR010000035.1:0-4979 GCA_041752155.1 Thiobacillaceae bacterium
CGCACCGCCTCGACGAAGGCGGGCAGCGCCCCGCTGGCGCGCAGCATGCCGATGGCCGCCAGCATGGCCACCAAGTAGGGAATGATGGTGACGGCGGTATGGAAGCCCTCCTTGGCCCCCTCGATGAAGGCCTCGTAGGCGTTCACCCGCTTCACCGCCGCCCCCGTCAGGAACACCATTACCAGGGCCAGGAGCAGGAAATTGCTGAGGGTGGAGGAGCGGGCCGTCATCAGCTCCGCCGGCATGCTGGCGAACCACAGGGCCAGGCCGCCGATCAGGGCCGTCAGGCCGGCCAGCCAGGCCAGCACCACACCATCCAGCCGCAGGCGCTGGGCGGTGGCCACAAAGAAGAAACCCGCCAGGGTCGAGCAATAGGTCGCCATGAGGATGGGGATGAACACGTCGGTGGGGTCCGCCGCCCCCAACTGGGCCCGGTAGGTGAAGATGGTCACCGGCAGCAGGGTCACCGACGAGGCGTTGAGCACCAGGAACAGGATCTGGGCGTTGCTGGCGGTGTCCTTGTCCGGGTTGAGCTCCTGCAATTCGCGCATGGCCTTCAAGCCCATGGGCGTGGCGGCGTTGTCCAGGCCCAGCACGTTGGCCGCCATGTTCATGGTGATGGAGCCCAGGGCCGGATGGCCGTGGGGCACCTCCGGGAACAGGCGCGCGAACAGGGGGGCCAGGAGGCGGCCGAGGGCGTCGAGGAAACCGGCCTTCTCCCCCACCTTCATCACCCCCAGCCACAGGCACATGACGCCGGTGAGGCCCAGGGCCACCTCGAAGGCGGTCTTGGCGGAATCGAAGGCCGCCTTCATGACGGCGGCGAAGATGGTGCTGTCGCCGCCCAGGAACTGCAGAACGGCGGCGCCGAAGGCCACCAGGAAAAAGCCGATCCAGAGGGCGTTCAGCATCCCCGCTCAGCCCCCGGCGCAAGCGGGCACGGCGTGTCCTTCCTTGCCCCTCGCCCCTTGCCCCTTGCCCCTCTTCACAGGCTTCCCAGCCAAAGCAGTCCCAGCACCCCCACCCAAAGCAGCGCCGCGCGCCAGATCAGGGCCACGGCGTTGTCCACCGTCGGGGCTCCCGGCATCTCCTCCACCCCAAGAGCCGGGCGCACCAGTTCGCCTTCGGCCAGATCGATGTTGCCGCCCAATTGCAGGCCCAGGGCGCCGGCCCCCGCCGCCAGCAGCACGCCCTCGTTCTCGTCGCCCCAGGCGTGGGCCTGGCCGCGCCAGCATTCCAGGGCATCCTGGAAATTGCCGACGACGGCGAAACTGAAGGCCGCGATCCGGGCCGGCAGCCAGTCCATCCAGTAGGCGATGCGCGTGGTCATGGCATTGAACACCGGCTCCACATGCCAGCGCTCGCGGCTGAGCCGGGTCAGCAGGTAGAGCGCCGCCCCGGTCACCCCCAACAGGAAGAACCAGAACAGCACGCCGAACAGGCGGACGAGACCCTGGCGCAGAATCTCCTCCACCGTCTGCCGGGCCAGGGCCGCTTCATCCCGTCCGGCCAGGATGCCGGGGCGCCACGCCATCAAGGTGCGCCGAGCGCGTTCCAGATCCTCCGTTTGCAGGGCGCGGGCGACGCTGGCGGCGAGAAACGAGGCCTGGCGGAAACCCAGACAGAAATACAGCACCACCACATCGAAGGCCCAACCCAGCGGGCTCCAAAGCCCCGTCAGCAGATGGCCCACGCCCCCCAGGACCATGGCCGGCAATAGCGCCCCCAGCACCCAGGCCAGCAGGCCGTGCCGCCGGCCGCCGGCATTGACGTTGTCCAGCAGCCAGCGGTGCCAGCGGCTGGCGCTGTGCCTGGGCAGATCGGGCCGTTCCGGCCGGAAATACTCCCAGGCCAGGGCAGCCAGAGTGGCGAACAGGGTCACTGGATTTCCATCTCCACAGTCAATTTCCCCATGTGTAGCACGCTGTCGGAGGATTGGTAGATTTCCACAGTGGGCATGCGTATGCCTTGGCCCCGGGCCTGGAGGTATTGGTCCAGGGCGGCATAGGCCCGACCCGGCGCCAACAGATTGCCCGCCTGGACCCGCGCCACCAGCACCGGCCGTGCCGGCACGGTATCGATCATCAGGGGCAAGGGCACCCGGCTACCCGGCGCCACCAGGAAACCCGTGCGGGCGCGGCGTTCGCCCACGTCCACCACGTCGGGATTGGAATACAGCACCGTGATGGGCTGGCCCGGCGCCACCTTGGCGGCCATCAGTTCCTGGCGCACCTGGGCCACCAGATTGGGCAGCTTGGAGTAATCGCCGGTGTTCTCAAGGTAAGCGTAGGTGTAGGGGCCGCCCACAGCGCGTTCGATGGTGACCGGGTTGAAACCGCCCCACCAGGTGTAGATCGCCAGCAGGGGCAGGACGAAGGCGAGCAGGAAAGGCAGGAACTTTTTGTAATTCACGGCGGACGAAAAATACGCTGGGACGGGCCGAAGATACTACAGATGGGCTCGATCCTGGCTTCCTATAATCCTCCCGGCCCCGAAACCAAGGGGCAACTTCCGAGGAACACCCATGCGTATGCCGCTCTCCCTGTTTGCCCTGCTGTTCTCCCTGACGAGCGTTGCCGCGACCTATCCTCCGGTCATGGTCGATGTTCAGGCGGAGAAGCTGGCCCCCCACAGCTACTACGTCCCCGGCCTGTCGGGCGCGGCCAGTAGCGAGAACGAGGGCTTCATGTCCAACGCCGGCTTCGTCGTGACGCCGGCCGGAGTGGTGGTGTTCGACAGCCTGGGCTCCGCCTCCCTGGCCCAGGACATGCTCAAGCGCATCCGCGAGATCACGCCCGCCCCCATCAAGCGCGTCATCGTCAGCCATTACCACGCCGACCATTACTACGGCCTCCAGGTATTCAAGGACCAGGGCGCGGAGATCTGGTCCCACCAGGCCAGCAAAGGCACCCTGGACACCGAGGCCACCCGTCTGCGCTTCGAACAACGCAAAGAGATCCTCGGCCAGTGGATCAACGACCGGACCCAGCGCTTCATCGCCCCCGACCTGTGGCTGGCCGGCGATACCGACTTCGAACTGGGCGGCGTCCACTTCCAGCTGCGCCACGTGGGCCCGGCCCATTCCGCGGAAGACATGGCCATGTACGTGGTGGAAGACGGCGTGCTCTATGCCGGCGACCTGGTGTTCAAGGGCCGGGTACCCTTCGTCGGCGACGCCAATTCCAAGCGCTGGCTGAGCGCCCTGGAGCAACTCATCGACCTCAAGCCGCGTATCCTGGTGCCCGGCCACGGCGCCGCCTCCGACACCCCCGTCGACGACCTCACCCTGACCCGGGATTACCTGCGCTTCCTGCGTGGCGAGATGGGCAAGGCGGTGGCGGACCTGACTCCCTTCGAAGAGGCCTACGCCGCCACCGACTGGTCGAAATACCAGGACATGCCCGCCTTCGACCTGGCCAACCGGCCCAACGCCTACAACACCTACATCCTCATGGAGCAGGAAAGCCTGGCGAAATAGGGCTCCACACCCGGCCCATTCACCCATCCCGATAATGAATACCCCGGCCATCCTCGTCGAACGCGACATCCCACCCTCGCGCCAGGCGGAACTGGGCGTGCACGGCTGGCCGGTATGGAAGGACGGCGAAGGCAGCCGCACCCTGACGAACACGGCGGCCGAGAAAAGCTACTTTCTGGCCGGCAGCGCCACCCTGACCCCGGAGGGGGGCGACCCGGTCACCGTGCACAAGGGCGATCTGGTGACCCTACCGGAGGGCGATTGCCACTGGGAGGTGCACGCCACCGTGCGCCGGCATTACCGCTCGGACGCCCTGTCGCCGGCCTGCTGCATCATCTGAACCAGGCGCACCCCGGCTCAATAACCGAACTCGCCCCGCCACTCGCCGCGTCGGTAATCCAGCTTGAGCCAACGGGGCACGAAGCGCTGGGGCTCGCCGGTGGGCAGATCCACCAGCAGCCCTTCCGGGTCGGTGCCGGACATGGAACATCCGCCCCGGCTCATCACCGGCCGGAAACTCAAGCTCAACCCCTGGCCGATCCAGGCCGCCTCGCCGCGTTGCGGCGCGTCGAACAGCACCCGCTTGCGGATCAGGCAACTGAAATACAGCTCCATTTCCACTTGCAGGGGCACGGCCCTGGCCTCGAGGGCGCGCACCGCGGCGGCACTCAGCTCGACCCGAAGATCTCGCCCCAACAACTGAATCTGCCGTTCCATTCGCGTCTCCCTGGTTGTCAAGCCCGACAAGCGGGCCTTGCCGTTCATCCGCCCGGCCCACCGGCACTCTCAGCGCTTGCCGCCCCCCGAAGCCCGGCGCAACACCCAATCCATGGCCCGCACCGGCAACAGTCGCTTGAGCCACCAGAAGGCCAGCGACGGCACGGTGATGGGATAGCGCGCTTTGGGGCTGTGACTCTCCAGGGCATGCGCCACCCGGGCCAGCACCGCTTCCGGCGCCAGGGTGAAGGGCGCGGCGGGACCGGGTTTTTGAAGCCGGGCCAACTGGCCCTCGTACTCGGCCCGATGCACGCTGTTTCGCCAGTCGATATGCTTCTGGAAATGGGGCAGGCAGTTGTCCCGGAAGCGTGAAGTGATCGGCCCCGGCTCCACCAGGCTCACCTGGATACCGGTGCCGTGCAGTTCCTGGCGCAGGGTGTCGCTGATGCCCTCCAGGGCGAACTTGGCGGCCACGTAAGCACCTCGGTAGGGGAAGGCGGCATAGCCCAGCACCGAGCTGTTCATGACGATGCGGCCATGGCCCTGTTTGCGCATGACCGGAATGACCAGGTTGGTCAGCTCGATCCAGCCGAACAGATTGGTCTCGAACTGTTCGCGCAGGGCGTCCCGGGTCAGGTCTTCCACCGCCCCCACCTGGCCGAAGCCGCCATTGTTGAACAAGGCGTCGAGCCGGCCTTCGCAGCGCGCCAGCACCTCCGCCAGCGCGCCACGGATGGAAGCGGAATCGTCCAGGTCCAGCACCAGCGCCTCCAGACCCTCGGCG
>JBGSHR010000036.1:0-2241 GCA_041752155.1 Thiobacillaceae bacterium
GGCGGCGCGCTATCCCGGCTTCAAGCTATCCGGCTCCCTGGGGCTGGAGTCCCTGAGCCTGGGTAATCTGGTGGGTGGCAACACCCTGGCCCGCTCCCTGCTGGCCAGCGTCACGGGGCCGGTCTTCAACGCCGGCCGTCTGCGTCAGCAGGTGGAGATCCAGAACGCGCTCCAGGAACAGGCCTTGGCCAACTATGAAAAGACCGTGCTCACCGCTCTGGAGGAGGTGGAGAACGCCCTCGTCGCCCTGGCCAACAACCGCCAGCGCCAGGCCGCCCTGCGCCTGGCCGCCGAGGCCAGCCGTAACGCCGCGCACCTGGCCAACCAGCGCTACTCCTCCGGCATCACCGACTTCCAGACCGTGCTGGATTCCCAGCGCAGCCTGCTCAACATCGAGGACAGCCTCAAGAGCAGCGAGGCCGATGGCGCCACCATCCTGATCCAGCTCTACAAGGCCCTGGGCGGCGGCTGGTCGCCCGAGCCTCCCTCTCCCTCAGCGAACCGGACCCCATCATGAGCACGCCCGCACAGAGCGCCCAACAGGACCTCGGCCAGATTCTCGCCGCCGACAAAAAGAAAAGCCGCTTCGGCGGCAAACGCCTGGTGCTCGCCCTGGTGGCGCTGGCGATCCTGGCCGGTGGCGGCTACTTCTATCTGAGCAGCGGCAAGAAGGCCGCCGCACCCACTTACCAGACCGAAGCCATCGAGCGAGGCAAGCTGGTGGTCAACGTCTCCGCCACCGGCAACCTGCAACCCACCAACCAGGTGGACGTGGGCAGCGAGCTGTCCGGCATCGTCCAGGAGGTGTTCGTGGACGACAACAGCACGGTCAAGCAGGGCCAGATCCTCGCCCGCCTCGACACCTCCAAGCTCAATGACCAGATCGCCAAGTCCCGCGCCGCCCTGGTTGCCAGCCAGTCAGGCGTGAAGCAGGCCGAGGCCACCCTGGCGGAGTCCCGCGCCAGTCTGTCGCGCTTCCGGGAAGTCGCGCGCCTGTCCGGGGGCAAGGTGCCCTCCAAGACGGAGATGGAGACCGCCGAGGCGACCATGGCCCGGGCCGTGGCCAACCTGGCCAGCGCCAAGGCGGGGGTCACCCAGGCCCAGGCCACGCTCCGTTCCGACGAGACCAACCTGTCCAAGGCCTCTATCCGCTCGCCCATCAACGGCGTGGTGCTGGCCCGCAAGATCGAACCGGGCCAGACCGTGGCCGCCTCCCTTTCCGCCCCAGTGCTGTTCACCCTGGCGGAAGACCTGTCCAAGATGGAATTGCACGTGAACGTGGACGAGGCCGACGTGGGCCAGGTGGCGGCTGGACAGCCGGCCGTGTTCAACGTCGACGCCTATGCCAGCCGCAAGTATCCGGCCAAGGTCACCCGGGTCGGTTTCGGCTCCCAGACCACCGAGGGCGTGGTGTCCTATCTCACCCTGCTGAGCGTGAACAACGACGACCTCACCCTGCGGCCGGGCATGACCGCCACCGCCGAGATCACCACCGCCACCCGCGACAACGCCCTGCTGGTGCCCAACGCCGCCTTGCGCTTCACCCCGCCCAAGGACAACGCCGAGAACGCCAAATCCAGCGGTATCGTCGGCATGCTGGTGCCCCGCATGCCCCGGGGTACCAGCAAACGCGGGGCCGGCGACAAGAACGGCAAGCCCGGCAGCCGCCAGGTATGGGTATTGCGCGACGGCCAACCCGTCCAGGTCGAGGTCCAGACCGGCCTGACCAACGGCCGCTACACCGAGGTTCTGGCGGGCGAGCTGCAAGCCGGCGCCAAGGTGATCACCGACACCGCCAGCGCGGCGAAATGAGCGTCATGGCCGACCCCGACCCGTCTGTCGTCCCACCTGTCATGGCGGTGGAAAGCGACGCGCTGATCCGCCTGGAGGGCGTCACCAAGACCTACGGCCAGGGCCAGGCCGCCTTCCAGGCCCTGGCCGGCGTGGACCTGGCGATCCGCCGCGGCGAGTTCGTCGCCATCATGGGCCCCAGCGGTTCCGGCAAATCCACGGTGATGAACATCCTCGGCTGTCTGGACATCCCCTCCTCCGGCGCCTACCTGTTCCGCGACGTGCACGTGGAGCAACTGAGCCGCAATCAACGCGCCCTGCTGCGCCGCAATTTCCTGGGTTTCGTGTTCCAGGGCTTCAATCTGCTGGCGCGCACCACCGCCCTGGAGAACGTGGAACTGCCCCTGCTTTACCGGGGCGAACCGGTCGCCGCGCGCCACGCCGCCGCCC
>JBGSHR010000037.1:0-19868 GCA_041752155.1 Thiobacillaceae bacterium
GGCGCGCGCCGGGTCCGCCAGGTTGGCCCAGGCGTCGGCCGCTTCGGGCAGATAGTCCAGGCGCGCGCTGATGACGCTGAGGGTGCCGGGGATCAATTGTGCCGGCCGGGCACGGGTGGCGCCGTGGCGCGCCATATAATCCATGTCGCCATGCCAACCCTGCGCCAACCAGTCCATCAGCCGCTGTTCCGCCGCCCCCAGGTCCACCGAGGCGAAACTTATCTGGTTGAAACCCAGTTCCTGGCCCCAGCCGCGAATGGCGGGTTTGATGGTTTCCAGCGTGGCGGGGGTGGGATCTTGGGACATGGAGGAATGATAGCGTGCGGGCGCCCTTGAGCTACGAACTGGCCGACGAGGCCGCCACTCTGGCCCTGGGGGCGCACCTTGGCCAAGTGCTGGTGCCGGGCTTGGCGATCTGGCTGTGCGGCGACCTGGGGGCCGGCAAGACCACCCTGACCCGGGGCATGTTGCGGGAGCTGGGTTTTACCGGCCGGGTGAAGAGTCCGACCTATACCTTGGTTGAACTTTATCCATTTTCGGGCTTTAATTTATATCACTTTGATTTGTATCGATTTGTCGATCCAGAGGAGTGGGAGGACGCGGGTTTCCGCGAATACTTCAACCCCGCTAGCGTTTGTCTGGTGGAATGGCCGGAAAAGGCCGCTGGCTTGATCCCCGCGCCGGATGTGCGGGTCAGGCTGGATTTTCGCGATGCGGGCCGTACTGCCCACATCGCCGGATTAACCGAGAGAGGCAAGGCATGCGTCGCGCGTTTGGCACCCTGATCATCCTGATGTGGACCTGGATAGCCCTGACGGCTCAGGCCGCGGGGGTGAAGGCCGTGCGCCTCTGGCCCTCTCCGGAATACAGTCGTATCGCCATCGAGCTGGATGCGGACGTTACCTTCAAACAATTCGACCTGAGCAACCCGGCGCGCACGGTCCTCGACCTGGAAGGCGTGGAGCCCGATGCGGTTCTGCTGCAATTGGGCGGCATGGTGACGCCGGACGATCCCTACATCGCCACCATCCGCGTGGCGCGCAACCGCCCCGGCGTCACCCGCATCGTCGTGGAGCCGAAAACCGATGTCCGCCCCCAGGTGTTCGCCCTGAAACCCATGGGCGAGTACGGGAATCGTTTGGTGATGGATCTCTACCCCGGTTCCATCGAGGCCATTGAGCAACAGGTGGAGAGCGCCATCGCCTTGGCCAAGAAAGGTAGTGCGGAGGAGGCGCGAGCCCCGCTTCCCGTCAGCAATGCCCCGACAGCCAAGCCGAGCAAGCCGGACTATGTGCGCCTGATCACCGTGGCCATCGATGCCGGACATGGCGGCGAGGACCCGGGAGCAAGGGGCGCGCGGGGTTCCCGCGAGAAGGACATCACCCTGTCCATCGCCCGCCGCCTCAAGGGCTTGATCGACAAGCAGGAAAACATGCGCGCCTATCTCACCCGCGACGGCGATTACTTCATCCCCCTGCACGAACGGGTCAACAAGGCGCGCCGGGCTCAGGCCGATCTGTTCGTGTCGATTCATGCCGACGCCTTCATCAAGCCCCATGCCCGGGGCTCTTCCGTATTCGTCCTGTCCGAGAAGGGGGCTACCTCGGCGGCCGCCAA
This sequence comes from Thiobacillaceae bacterium, assembly GCA_041752155.1. Taxonomy (GTDB): domain Bacteria; phylum Pseudomonadota; class Gammaproteobacteria; order Burkholderiales; family Thiobacillaceae; genus PFJX01. The sequence goes on from JBGSHR010000037.1 coordinate 1,618, forward strand.
ATGGCTGGCACGGCGCGAAAACGAGGCGGATCTGATCGGCGGGGTGAACATCGACGTGAAGGATGTCTATCTCAAGCAGACCCTCATCGACCTGTCCCAGACCGCGCAAATCGCTGACAGTCTCAAGCTGGGCAAGGCCGTGTTGGACGAGTTGGGCGGGATCAATCAGTTGCACAAGGCCCATGTGGAACAGGCCGGATTCGCCGTGCTCAAGGCACCGGATATTCCCTCCATCCTGGTGGAAACGGCCTTCATCTCCAATCCGGAGGAAGAAAAGCATCTCAACGACGAGGCCTACCAGGACAAGATGGCCGTCGCCCTGGTGGGAGGCATCAAGCGTTACTTCCAGAAAAATCCGCCCCTGGCGCGAAATAAAGTCACCCAGAATTTTTAATCCCGCACCGCAATCATTGCTTTAGGTGCTCGTTGCCCTAGGCGGCGGGCATCCCGTACCATCCCATTCTTATTCGCTTTTGCGCACGCGGCATTGGACGTTCAGATCATTCCCCTTTCCAGTATCAGCAAGATACCTCTCCCAGACGTGAACCCGGGCGATAGGGGCGACCGTTTGCCGGTGATCGAGGTACTGGCTGAAATCGCCAGCAGCATGAGTTCCGATGCCAACACGGAACAGATGCTCATGCGTTTTCTCGAAATCATGGTGCGCATCTCCGGGGCAAAGGCCGGCGCGGTGCGGGTGTTGACCGCCGACGGCGCCCACCTGCGTATGGTGGGCGCCGTCGGGCTTTCCCCCTCCTTGGTGGAGAAGGAACGCTATGTGCCCCTGGAATGCGGCATTTGCGGCAAGGCGACCCTGACCCAGTCCACCCAGTCGGACAGCGTGATGGAGGTGTGCCAGAAGCAGGTCCGGCATATCTATTTCGCCCAGAAGTGCCAGACCATCTACGCCGTGCCCTTGCGCCACAAGGGCAAGGCGCTGGGGGTGTACAACCTGTTCATGGATAACCCGCATCCCCTGGCGGATGACATCCGCTTCCTGTTCAACTCCATCAGCGAGCACCTGGGCATGGCCCTGGAAAACGCGCGCTTGACCCGGGAGAACATGCGCATCTCGCTGATGAATGAACGCACCATGCTGGCCAACCAGATCCACGACTCCCTGGCCCAGACCCTGGCCTACGCCAAGATGCGCCTCACGGTGTTGAACGAGTCCCTGGCCGACGGCGACCAGGAGCGGGCCAACCGCTACCTGGGGGATGTGGAGGAGGCGGTGGACCTGGCCTACTCCGAACTGCGCAATCTCATTACCCAGTTTCGCGACCGCATCGATCCGCGCGGCCTGGTGCCGGCCCTGCAGGAGATGGCCGAGAGCTTCAGCAAGAAGGCCAACGCCGACGTGGACTTCCTCAACGTGGCCCAGGACGTGGTGCTGACCCCGGAGGAGGAGATCCAGGTGTTCCACATCATCCAGGAGTCCCTCTACAACATCTGCAAGCACGCCCGTGCCCGGCATGTGGTGGTGACACTGGACCTGCACGACAACCAGTATGTGGTGAACGTGGCGGATGACGGCGTCGGCCTGCAGGCCAACGCCAGCTCCAATATGGGCAAGAGCTTCGGCCTCACCATCATGCGCGAACGGGCGGCCAAGCTGAACGGCAAGCTGACCATCGAAAGCCGGGCCGCGGGCGGTACCATCGTGCGCCTGGCCTTCCCGGCCCGGCACGACCTGGAAAGAAAACCATGAGCGTGGCGCGCATCATCCTGGTGGACGATCACACCCTGTTCCGCAAGGGGCTGGCGGAATTGCTGGAGCGGGAGGGGGCGATCCAGGTGGCGGCGATTACCGGCAATCCGGACGAAGTGGCCGACCTGTTGCGCGAACATCAGCCGGACGTGCTGCTGCTGGACCTGAATATCGGCGCCACCGACGGCATCAACGTCATGCAGCAACTGCGTGCCGACGGCTTCGTCCTGCCGGTACTCATGCTGACCGTGAGCGAGGCCCAGGAGGACCTGGCCCGGGCCCTCCGGAACGGCGCCAATGGCTATCTGCTCAAGAGCATGGAGCCGGACGAGGTGGTGGACGCCATCACCCGCGCCGCGCGTGGCGAGACGGTGGTCGCCCCGGCCCTGACCGCCAAGCTGGTCAGCCTGCTGGACCAGAAGGACAGCGGGGCCACCTCGCTGATGGATAGCCTGACGCAAAAAGAGCGGGAGATACTGGCCCACCTGGTCAAGGGCGAGAGCAACAAGGTCATCGCGCGCCAGTTGGACATCAGCTACGACACCGTGAAGCTCCATGTGCGTCACATCCTGGCCAAGCTGAACCTGTCCTCCCGGGTGGAGGCGGCGGTGTATGCCGTGGAACACAAGCTGGCGCCGGGGCCGAACGCCAGGAAGGGCTGAATCCGCCGGGACTGGAAATGTGCTTGGTTGCCCTGGTGGGCTCTGGGCAGGTTTCGAGGCCCGTTTATCGGCGAGGTGCGCGTGCTTCGTATATCTTGCCGCGCAAGGCACTCAGCACGAACGGCGTGGGTCCCTTGACTTGAACCCCGTTCGTCCCGAGTAGGCGCCCCGAGCAATAGCCTGAATCCCGTTCGTCCCGAGTAGGCGCCTGGTGCCGTATCGAGGGAAGCGCACCGCGAAATCCATCCTGAGTCCGTCACCATGATTGAGCGGCGTGGCCATCGCCGCATGCGTCCTCAGGCGCGCAGGTTGCGCAGGTGGTCGTGGTAGCGCGCCCGATATAGCAGGCGCCGATGCTCCGGGCGGTCGGTAAAGCCGGTGCGGGTGTGCAGGACGTTGTTGCAGATCACCCCCATGCCCGGTTTCAGCGTCAGCGTGAAGGCGCCGAACGGCTGGGAGTTCAGCAGATCGTCCAGTGCATGGAGCGCGGCCAGTGTGGCGTCATCCTGTTTCCAGGCGATGCTTTTGGTGCGCGCCGTGTAGCGCAGGTGCAAGAGGCCGTCATGCACGCACAGGGCCGGGCCGACCTCGTCGGCGCGGGCCACCCCCATCTCATCCACCCGCGCCGGTATGGTCATGGCGTCTTTCGCCATGAGGGCGCGGATATGCGCGGGCTGGCTGTCGCGCAGGGCGATGTAGGCCAGCTCGTGGTCATACAGGTTGTTCTCGCCCCCCACATCGGCCTGGCGCACGCAATGCAGGGCCATGGCGAAGATGCGCCGCTCCGGCGGGTTGTAGTAACCGTCGGTGTGCCAGCGGATGCGATGGTGGGTGTAGGGAATGTAGTCGCCACGCCCGCCGCCGCCTTCCTCGTCCTGGGGGGTGAGGCTGGAGATGCCGTCCTCGTCGGACAACCAGTTGGCATCCAGGTGGCTGAGGCCGAACTGCTCGGCCAACAGGCGCAGGGCGTCTTTGTCTTCGTCCTCGCCCATGGACGTGGCGTAGACCACCATGTTGGTCTTGGCGATGCGTGCCCACAGGGCCTGGTATTCGGCATCCGTGAGGTGGCGCGGATCGCGCACTGGGACGATGAGCGCCTCGCCCCGGGTCGGGTAGTCCGCCAGCTTGGCCGCGCGCCAGGCCTGATATCCCGCCTCGTTGTCGGGATGGAACGGGCTGCTATCGGGGATCATGCCGTGGCGGAAGGGAAGAAGCCGTCCACGTTCTTCTTCACCATGCCCATCATTTCCGGCATCTCGATGTCCATGATCTGGTCCTGGATCCAGGTCTGGTCGCCCTGTTCCATGGCCTCGCGGATCATCAGACTGAGGAAGCGCAGGGCCGGGAAGCTGGCCTTGCCCTCGGGGAATTCGAACTCGGCATAGTCGTTCATGCGCCGATTCAGCAGGTCGATGTAGCCGTCCTGGTAATCGTAGTCGGCATCCGACTGCTGGCCTGTGAAATCCAGGATGTTCTGCTCCATGATCTCGGCCAGGCGCACGCCCACGGCGCTGATGAGCTCGCCGCGCTTGGCGTCGTCCATGCGCTCGAACGCCAGCCGGTCGATGTAGTGCACCAGGAAGCAGCTCAGTTCGCCGATGATCTTGAAGCCGCGCTGGGGGGTGATGATGTCGAAGTCGGCCTTGGACAGGTTGTCGATGGCCTTGTCGCCCAGGCGCCAGATGGTGGAAGCCAGCACGGTGGCGACTTCCTCGGGAGGGCGCTCGCCTTCTTTCTTGAACCAGACGGTTTTTACGCGCAGGGCCATGGGGTGTTCCTCTGGAGTACGTTATTCGCCTGTGGCGACGGGGCGGGACGGATTGCGGATCCACTCGCTCCAGGAGCCCGGGTAGAGGCGCGAGCCGGGCAGTCCGGCGATCTCCATGGCCAGGATGTTGTGGCAGGCGGTGACGCCGGAGCCGCACATATGGATGACCTGCCAGGCCGGCTTGCCCTTGAGCAGGGCCTGGTAGTTCTCGCGCAGGGCCTCGGGCGGCATGAAGGTGCCGTCGATGTCCAGGTTCTCGTCGAACTGCCAGTTGATGGCCCCGGGCACGTGGCCGGCCACCGGATCCAGCGGTTCGAATTCGCCGCTGAAGCGGCGTTCGGGACGGGCGTCGATGATCAGGTTGGCGTCGCTACGAGAGGCTTGCAACACTTCGTCTGCCGTAACGACTTGGCTGGGTTCCGGAAGACAGGCGCAATTGCCTTTCTTGGGGTCGGGTGTGGCGGTAGTGACCTGGCGCGCTTCCCGCGCCCATTTCGGATAGCCCCCGTCGAGCAGGGCGGCGCCGGGATGGCCCAGCCAGCGCAGCATCCACCACATGCGCACGGCCATGGCGCCGTAGCTGTCGTCGTAGACCACCACTTGTTTGTTGACGCCTACGCCCCATTGACACAGCTTTTCCGCAAAGACTCGGGGGTCGGGCAGGGGGTGGCGGCCGCTCGCCGCCGTGATGGGGGCGGAGAGGTCTTCGTCCAGATGCGCATAGCGGGCACCCGGAATGTGTCCTTTGGCGTAGGCCTGGCGTCCGGCTTCGGGGTCGGTGAGGGTGAAGCGGCAGTCGAAGACGATCCAGTCGGGATCATCCAGATGCTGGGCCAGGTCTTCCGTGGATACGATGGTGTTGATGAACATCGGCTTGGCTCAGAGGGGTGGGGAAGGGCGGGAGGGAATCCTCCCGCCCGGATCGGGCGGCTGACTGGCAGCCGCGCCGGATCAGTAGCCGCCCTTGCCGTAGGGCTTGGTCAGGCCGGCCACGCGGGCGGCCTGGCGGGCAGGCTGGTTGGGGAACAGGTCATAGAGTTTCTGCTTCCAGTTTGTGCCGGAATGCAGCTCGTCCAACTCGGCAACCATGTTGCGGAAGTTGGGGGTGTGGCCGTCGTCCTTGAATTTTTCACGCAGATAGTTGACCACTTGCCAGTGCTCTTCGGTCAGCGCGATTTTCTCGGCGGCGGCGATGATCTCGACGATTTCGTCACTGAAGTTGGCTTCCAGCAGGAAATCCTCTTCCCCGGTTTCCAGTTCTTCGCCATTCAGAATGTATCCCACGGTTTCTCTCCTATTTCACGAGTTAAAAAAATCATCGGCCGGTCGCTCAGCTCGAGGCCACTTCCTTGATTGATTTGTGCGGGATAAAGATCCCGCAGCCCCAGCCTCGGTGTTGCCCCAGGCCACGCTCCTGTATGGTCAGCGATTGGGCCAGGTCGATATCGTGCAACATCAGACTGTAGCCGCCAATAACCCCGTTGGGGGTGTGCATGGCGCGCTCCTTGCCGGGGATCAGCCCGCAGCGGATGCCCATGGCGTCCAATTGCCGGCGTGCCTCGGCCAGGAATTCCATCTCGTCCGCCATGCCGAAGGTGACGAAATGGGAGTAGAGCGTGCCATATGGCGTCAGTAGTTTTTCTTTCAAGTCGCCGACAGTGATGGGGCCCGCGCCTGGATTGATCTGCTTGCCGACCAGGGCCTGGGCATCGTCGAGACGGGCGACGGGGAGGCGCAAGACCAGTTTGACTCTTCGGTTGATGACCAGGTTTTCATTGCGGCCGCTGGGGGCGCCATGGACCGGGTGCACGCCCACTTCAGGGCTGTCGCGCAACCAGATCAGATGCGCGGCAAGCGACTCGAACAGGCTGAAACCATGATCCGCCGGGATTTCCAGGCCAGCCAGGTCAAACAACACGTCTTTGAATGTCGGTACATAGGTGAAATCCCTAATGGCTTCCCATTCGGGGTTGTACATGCGCATGCTCAATCTCCTGCGGTGGGGGGGGCATCGGCGGCCATGGGCGTGGCCCACTTCAGCATCTCCTCGGCCCAGTATTTTGCCGTAACCGGATCCACGTCGAAAATGGTGAAGCGCGCGCCCCGTTCCTTGATGCGCAAACGCAGCATGGGCGTGCCCCCGGCTTCGTAGCGCGCCTCCTGCAGTTCGATCTCCTGGTTACCGAAAGGATTGCGGAATTTCGCAAGTGGTGTGATTAGGTCCATAATGAAAAACTTTCGTAGAGAATGTGATTGATTGGATTATCAGACATTTTCAGTCGGGTATTCGAGCCACTGTAGGGAGTGCGAGCGAAAACTACCCGTTCGGGTAGGTGCTTGATTACCCGAGTGAAGCGCTCGCTTACCCCTTCAGAATGATGGTGGGATGGATTAGCGCTCCCTAATATGCGAAAACACATTCCGTGCGGGCGGTGCGCCGGCGGGAAGTTCTGTAGGTTGTGACGACACAAAGTTGTTCGAGACTTCTAAGGAGAAAGACAGATGGCTAAGCAAATGATTGACACGCCTAACCTTGACGAACTCGAGAAAGGCCCGTGGCCCTCGTTCGTTACCGGTCTGAAGCGTCTGGCGAAAGACAACGACATGATGGTTGACCTGATGGGTCAACTGGAAACTTCCTACAAGACCCGGTTCGGTTACTGGAAGGGCGGCACCGTCGGTGTGGTTGGTTATGGCGGTGGCGTTATCCCCCGCTTCACCGAGCTGAAGGGTACGGATGGCAAGCCTCTGTTCCCCGAGGCTGCCGAATTCCACACCCTGCGCATCCAGCCCCCGGCCGGCATGCACTACACCTCCGATCTGCTGCGTCAGATGTGCGACGCCTGGCTGGAAACCGGTGGTTCCGGCCTGATCGCCTTCCATGGTCAGTCCGGCGACATCATGTTCCAGGGCATCAATACCGCCAACGTGCAGCCCGCCTTCGACAAGTTCAACGAGATGGGCTTCGATCTGGGTGGTGCCGGTCCCGCTCTGCGTACCTCCATGTCCTGCGTGGGTGCCGCTCGTTGCGAAATGTCCTGTTATGACGAGGCTCGCGCCCTGCGCACCGTCATCAACAACAACCTGGACGACATGCATCGTCCTTCCCTGCCCTACAAGTTCAAGTTCAAGTTCTCCGGCTGCCCCAACGATTGCGTGAACTCCGTTCAGCGCTCCGACATGGCCACCATCGGTACTTGGCGCGACAACATCCGTGCCGACGAGAAGCTGGCGCGTGACTGGTATGCCGCCCACAGCATGGAAGACACCATCAACATGGTGGTCAACCATTGCCCCACCAAGGCTATCCAGCTCAAGAAGAACGACGGCGCCGCCGCCGGCGAGGGCATCACCAAGGTCGCCATCTCCGATGAGCACTGCCTGGAGATCGACAACCACAACTGCGTGCGTTGCATGCACTGTCTGAACGTCATGCCCGGCGCTTTGCTGCCCGGCAAGGACAAGGGCGTCACGGTTCTGGTGGGTGGCAAGGGCGTGCTGAAGATTGGCGCCTCCATGGGTACCGTGGTGGTTCCGTTCATGAAGATGGAGTCCGACGAGGATTTCGAGAAGCTGAACGACCTGTCCCGCAGCATCCTGGACTTCTTCGCTGAAAACGCCTTGGAGCATGAGCGCACCGGCGAAATGATTGAGCGTATCGGTCTGGTCAACTTCCTTGAGGGTATCGGTCTGGAAATCGATCCCAACATGATCAAGGAGCCTCGTTCCAACCCCTACATCCGTATGGATGGCTGGGACGAAGAGGCCACCAAGTGGTTCGAGCGCAAGGCTGCGGCGTAATTCACTGATTTCCGGGGGCTGTCTGGTGGCGGCGCCCGGAGCAAGGCAGTTTTATATTTATTGATCTCACACAGTTGGAGACAAATATGGCTGAAAGGACACATGAGACGATCGAATCCGGCGCGCCGGATCCGATGCCCTACATGCACCCCGTAATGAAGAACAACTACGGCAAGTGGGTTTATCACTCCCATCCCAAGCCGGGCGTTCTTTATCACCGTGCTGAAAATGGTGCCGAGGTATGGACTGTCAAGGCGGGTACTCAGCGCCAGATGGACCACTACACGGTGCGCACCCTGGCCGATATCGCCGATCAATACGGTGACGGCTATGTGCGTTTCACCACCCGTTCCAACATCGAATACATGGTTGCGGATCAGGCCAAGGTCGAGCCCTTGATCAAAGCCCTGAATGACGCCGGCTTCCCCATTGGTGGTACCGCCAACTCCGTGTCCATGATTGCGCACACCCAGGGTTGGCTGCACTGTGACATCCCGGGCACCGACGCTTCCGGCGCCGTGAAGGCCCTGATGGACGATCTCTACGAAGAGTTCATCAAGTGCGAGATGCCCAACCGGGTCAAGCTGTCCACCTCCTGCTGCGAAATCAACTGCGGTGGTCAGGCTGACATCGCCATCGTTATCCAGCACACCAAGCCCCCCCAAGATCAACCACGATCTGGTGGCCAACGTTTGTGAGCGTCCTTCCGTCGTGGCCCGTTGCCCGGTGGCGGCGATCCGTCCCGCTCTGGTGAACGGCAAGCCCTCCCTGGAAGTGGACGAGAAGAAGTGCATCTGCTGTGGCGCCTGTTTCCCCCCGTGCCCCCCGATGCAGATCAACGATCCCGAGCATTCCAAGTTCGCGATCTGGGTTGGCGGCAAGAACTCCAACGCCCGCTCCAAGCCCACCTTCCACAAACTGGTAGCTGCCGGCATCCCCAACAACCCGCCGCGTTGGCCCGAGGTCAGCGAGATCGTCAAGAAGATCCTCGCGACCTACAAGGCCGATGGCCGTCCGTGGGAGCGCATGAACGACTGGATCGACCGGATCGGTTGGCCCGCCTTCTTCGAGAAGACCGGTCTGCCGTTTACCAAGTACCACATCGATAATTGGCGTGGCGGTCGTAGCACTCTGAACGCATCCACGCATATCCGCTTCTGATTCCAGTCGCCCCGGGAAGCCGGGGTTGGAATCAACTCAGATATTCGGAGATAGGGATATTTAAATGAAAATCGGCATTATGGTTAGCGAAGGACCGTACAACCACCAGGCGAGCGATACCGCGTATCTGTTTGCCCGGGCGGCCATCGAAAAGGGGCACAGCGTGCCCCGCGTATTCTTTTATCACGACGGCGTGAACAACTCGACCAAGCTCACCCAGCCGCCCCAGGACGATCGCAACGTGGTCAATCGCTGGTCCAAGCTGGCGGAAGATCACGGGGTGGATCTGGTGGTGTGTGTGGCCGCCGGCATGCGCCGCGGCATCACGGATGATATTTTGGCCCCGGGCTTCCGGATTTCCGGTCTGGGTCAGTTGGTAGAGGCCGGTATCCAGTGCGATCGCCTGGTTACCTTCGGCGATTAAGGGGAACTCCATGAGCGACATGATGGATGACATGGAAGGCGGCGAAGGCGTCGTCAAGAAGTTCATGTTCGTGAACCGCAAGGCTCCGCACGGTACCGTCTATGCCCTCGAGGGCCTGGAGGTGGTGCTGATCTCCGCGGCCTTCGACCAGGACGTGAGCATGGTGTTCACCGACGACGGCGTGTACGAGCTGATCAAGGGTATGAACACCAAGGGTATCGAGGTCAAGGATTTCTCCAAGACCTACCGTGCCCTGGAGGGTTACGACATCGAGAAGCTGTACGTCGAGAAGGCCTCCATGGATGTGCGTGGCCTGAGCGAGGACGACCTGATCGTGGACGTCACCGTGCTGGATAGCGCCGAGATGGCCAATCTCATGGCTGAACAAGACGTCGTGATCAGCTTCTGAGGGGAATGAACATGCTGAACATCGTTAACAAATCGGCCACGGAGCGTAACTCCATCGAGAGTTGCTTGCGTATGGCTGCGAAGGGAACTGCCGTATTGTTGATCGAGGACGCCGTCTATGCGGTGACCAAAGGCAGCGAAGGGGCAGAAAAAGTCCAGGCGGCCATGGCCGATCTCAAGATTTATGCCCTGGGACCCGACCTGGAAGCGCGCGGCATGGCCGGACGCGTCCTGGATGGGGTAAATGTTGTGGATTACGGTGGATTTGTGGATCTGGTGACGGAACACAACACCTGCCAGTCCTGGCTGTAACTTTTAGTTCTTAAGGAGAAATGCTATGCCCATGGTCGAAGTTGCTGGCAAGACGTTCGAAGTTGACGAAGAGGGTTATCTGACCAACCTGGCCGACTGGAACAAAGATATCGCCGAGTACCTGGCGACGGAAGAGAAGGTCGAGATGAGCGACAGCCACTGGGAAGTGGTGAATTTCCTGCGCGAGTACTACGAAGAGTATCAAATCGCTCCCGCGGTTCGCGTGCTGACCAAGGCCGTGGCCAAGAAGCTGGGTCCGGACAAGGGCAACAACAAGTACCTGTACGAGTTGTTCCCCTACGGTCCCGCCAAGCAGGCTTGCAAGATCGCCGGCCTGCCCAAGCCGACCGGCTGTATCTAATAGGTCGAACAGGTCGTATGCCCGGCGGCTGAGCCGCCGGGCCCATCGTTAAAAACGTGATTTCCGGCACCGCCGGGACGCTGTCGTTTTTATCTGCCAATGCAGAGGAACGGATGACTTCACTGACGGTTTTCTATACGGGTCTCTTCTATGTCGCAGCCTTGGTGCTGATCGGCGGAGTGGCCTTTCGCATATTCGAATACAGCCGTACGCCGGCTCCCTTGAATATTCCTACCACGCCGGCCCCCACCACCAATACGGGTGTGGCCATGCGCATGGCGCGCGAGGTAGTGCTGTTCGAGTCCCTGTTCAAATCCAACAAGTGGATTTGGGTGTTTGGCTGGATGTTCCATGTGGGCCTGGCCCTGGTGCTGATGCGCCATATCCGCTATTTCCAGGAGCCGGTCTGGTTCTGGGTCGAGTTCCTGCAGCCCTTCGGCAAGTACGCCAGCTTCGCCATGGTGGCGGGCCTGATGGGTCTCTGGGCGCGCCGCTTCCTGGTGGACCGGGTGCGCTACATCTCCACGCCTTCCGACCACCTCATGCTGGCGCTGCTGATCGCCATCGGCCTGACCGGCATGGGCATGACCTTTGTTCAACACACCGACATCGTTGCCCTCAAGGCCTTCATGCTTGGGTTGATGACCTTTGATTGGCAGCCGCTTCCCACGGATGGGATTCTTCTGGTGCATCTTTTCCTGGTGGCTGCGCTGATGATCATCTTCCCGGTCAGCAAGCTGCTCCATGCCCCGGGCATCTTCTTCAGCCCCACTCGCAACCAGGCGGACAACCCGCGCATCACCCGGCATATCGCGCCTTGGGCCGCGGCTGCCGAGCGGGATAACGGTTAATCCGTTAGAACTTGCGAACCGAGAGATTCAAGGAGTAAATGTGGCCGCTGCCGAGTTTGAAGTTCCCAAGCTGACTGAGTTCACTGACGTCCCCAAGATCCGAGAGGGTGCGACGGCTCATGTGAAGACTTTCCCCGCCGCCCAGGCATCCCAGGAGTTCCTGGGCTATCCGTTCGAACTGGCGGACGACTGGAAAGAGCGCGCGATCGACCGTATGGGCCAGTTGCTTGGCAAATATCGGTCCTTGCGGGTGTTCATGGATGCCTGTGTGCATTGCGGTGCCTGTACCGACAAATGCCATTACTTCCTGGGGACGGCTGATCCCAAGAACATGCCGGTGGCGCGCCAGGATCTGATGCGCAAGGTCTATCGCCGCTACTTCACCCTGCCGGGCAAGATCGCCCCCTGGCTGGTGGGTGCCGAAGATCTGACCAAGGACACCTTGAACGACTGGTTCACCTACTACCACCAGTGCTCGGAATGCCGACGCTGCTCGGTGTTCTGCCCTTACGGCATCGATACCGCCGAGGTCACCATGGCCGGGCGCGAGATTCTGAACCACATCGGCATGGGCCAGAAGTATTCCAGCGAGATCCTCAACAAGGTCCAGAAGATCGGCAACAATCTGGGCCTGCCCGGGCCTGCCCTGGAAGACACCCTGCTGGGCTTGGAAGAGGATATCGAAGCCGACACCGGCGTGCCGGTGAAGATCCCCCTGAACGTGAAAGGCGCGGAGATCCTGCTGGTCACGCCCTCGGCGGACTTCTTCTCCGAGCCTCATGTGGAATCCCTGATTGGCTATGCCAAGGTGTTCCATGCCGCTGGCGCATCCTGGACCTTGTCCTCTCATGCCTCGGAGGCCGGCAACTTCGGCCTGTTCAACGGCAACTACGAAACCATGCGCACCGTCGCCATGCGTATTCGCGACGCGGCCCTTGAGCTGGGCGTCAAACGCATCATCGTCGGTGAATGCGGCCACGCCTGGCGTGTCGCTTATGCCTTCTGGAACACCTTGACCGGCATCGGTTACGGCGGCGATGACCCGTTCTCGGTGGAAATGCAAAAGCAACTGGATCCCCGTTATCCCCAGCCCCAGCATATTTGCGAATACACCTGGGATCTGATCGAAAAGGGCGTGCTCAAGTTCGACAAAGAGGCCAATGACCATCGCGTCATTACCTTCCACGACTCCTGCAACGTGGCCCGCGGTTCGCGCATGAGCGATGTGCCCGGTGGCCAGTTCGCCATCCCGCGCAACATCATCAGGGCGGTGGCGAACAACTTCCACGATATGGCCGAAGGCACGATAGGAGAAAGCACCTTCTGCTGCGGTGGTGGCGGTGGCGTGCTGACCGACGACCTGATCGAGGTCCGGGTGAAAGGTGCCCTGCCGCGCATGAACGCCTACAACAACGTGGTTCAAAGCGACAAGGTCAACTTCCTTGCCCTGATCTGCGCCATCTGCAAGGCGCAATTCACCAAGGTCCTGCCCTATTACGGTTTTGATCGCAGCATGGTCGGAGGCGTGCATCAGCTCGTCAGTACGGCCATCAAGCTGGATTGAGTTTAGGTAAACGATTTAAGACATGAGTGGTGCGGCAAGCCGCACCAAACCCAGATCAGCGGTAACCCCCGCGTGAATTTGACGATAGGAGAGCGAAGATGTCGGTCACTTCCAAAGATGTAAAGAAAACTGAGGGTGCAACCTGGCGCCGTTATAAGGAAGGCGAGTCCCCGGATGACTACAGTTCCAACCAGGATCGCATCTTCCAAGCCAGCTGGACGCACAAATGTCCGGAATACGTGCACTCGACCCCCCCTTGCCAGGGGTCCTGTCCCGCCGGCGAGGATATCCGCGGCTACCTGAACATTGTGCGCGGTATCGAGAAACCCACCGGTGGTATGTCCTGGCAGGAATACGCCTTCCGCCGCATGACCGATGCCAACCCCTTCCCCGCCGTCATGGGTCGTGTCTGTCCCGCCCCGTGCGAATCCGGTTGCAACCGCAACCAGGTGGAAGAGAACGTCGGCATCAACTCGGTCGAGCACTTCGTCGGTAACTGGGGCCTGGACAACGGCATGAAATTCGACGCCCCCGGCGCCGATACCGGCAAAAAAGTCGCCATCATCGGTGGCGGCCCCGCCGGCCTGGCCGCTGCCTATCAGCTGCGCCGCAAGGGCCATGCCTGCACCATCTTCGACGACCACGCCGAACTCGGCGGCATGATGCGCTACGGCATTCCCGGCTTCCGTACCCCCCGTGAAGTACTGGACGGCGAGATCAAGCGCATCGTCGACATGGGTGTGGACGTTCGCCTCAATACCCGCATCGGTACCGATGTCAGCATGGAACAGATCGAGAAGGACTTCGACGCCGTGCTTATCGCCTTGGGTGCCCAGGGCGGTCGCGCTCTGCCCGTGGATGGTTCCGACGCTCCCAACTGTGTGACCGCAACCTCTTTCCTGCGCGCCTTCAACGAAGGCCGCCTGCAGCATGTGGGTGACAAGGTGGTGGTCATCGGTGGTGGCGATACCTCCATCGACGTGGCGACCGTCGCCCGCCGTCTCGGCAAGGTGACTAACGCTGCCACCACCGATCTGCCGGAAATGGTGCTGGCCGGCCATGCCGCCCATGACGTGGCCTCCATCGCTGCCCGCCAAGGCGTGGAAGTGGTGCTGATCTCCCGCTCCACCGTGGACAAGATGGCCGCCAACAAGCACGAAGTCGAGCAGGCCAAGGCCGAGGGCATCGAGATCATCGGCGGCGTCACCCCCATCGCCGTGATCAAGGATGCCAGCGGCCGCGCCACCGCCCTGCGCGTGGCCGACTTCGAGATGGTCGGCAAGGACATGAAGATCATCGAAGGCAGCGAGCGCGATATCGAAGGTTCCCTGATCGTTTCCGCCATTGGCCAAGCCGTCGACTTCACCGGTCTGGAAGGTTTCAACAACAACAATGGCCTGATCAAGACCGACAAGAGCTACCGTTTCCCCAACAAGCCGAACATCTTCGTGGCCGGCGACGTGATCCGCCCCCACCTGTTGACCACCGCCATCGGCCATGCCCGCATCGCCGTCGACGGTATCGATGCCTTCCTGGCCGGCCACGACGTGGACAAGCGTCCCAAGGTGGACGTGGCCCACTGGGACATGATCCGCAAGTGGATGGAAACCGGCCATGATTACAAGGAAATCCATGGTCAGGAATGGGGTACCGACAGCCGCAAGGAAATCCTGCATAACTACGAGGACCGTTCCCTGCGTTATGTCATCCCCTCCACCGAGATGTTCCTGGGCCACTTCGCCAACACCCCGCGCAACCTGCGCGGCGTGACGGTGCTGGACAAGGACTCCGCCCTGGGCAACTTCGAGGACCGTCTGCACTCCCTGGATGAGAAGCAGGTGGTAGCCGAGGCCAAGCGCTGCATGTCCTGCGGCCTCTGCTTCGAATGTGACAACTGCATTGTGTACTGCCCGCAGACCGCCGTGTTCAAGGTGAAGAAGAAGGACAACCCCACCACCGGCCGCTACGTGGACACCGACTACACCAAGTGTATCGGCTGCCATATCTGCGCCGACGTATGCCCCACCGGCTACATCCTCATGGGCATGGGTGACTAAGGAAGGAATCGGCATGGCGAGCATTCGCACCTGGCTGCGGCTCGTCGTTCTCGCTGGCGCGGCAGCCTTGTTGGCTGCCCCGTCATTCGAGGCGGCGGCGGGCGTTGATTTACCCAAGCTGGAAAAAGGCAAGGGTGAGCAGTGCGTGGAAGAGACGCAGTTCATGCGCCGCAACCACATGGATCTGCTCAAGCATCACCGCGACGAAACGATGCGCAAGGGCATACGTACCACCAAGCACAGTCTCAAGAAGTGCGTGGAATGCCATGCCAGCGAGAGGACCGGCAGCGTTGCCTCCAGTAAGGAGGACTTCTGCGTGGCCTGCCACAGCTACGCCAGCGTCAAGCTGGACTGCTGGGACTGCCACGCCACCAAGCCAGGCAAAAAACCTGTCCAAGACGCCATGCAAGCCTCCCCCCTCATGGCCTCCACCCCAACTGGAGGAAGCAAATGAGCGAGCCTACCAAGCAAATCTCCTCGCAGCCCGCGCAGGATGAGCGCCGTACTTTCCTGAAGGCCGGCGCCGCCGTGGCCGGTACCACGCTGGTTCCCGGCGTGCTGCTCTATGGCCAGGCCTATAGCCGTTCTCCCGAGGAGCCCGCTTCCAGTGCGGTGCGCTGGGGCATGCTCATCGACACCGCCAAGTGCGGCGACGGCTGCAACGATTGCGTCACCGCCTGCAACACGGAAAACGGTCTGTCAGGCGAGACCGGGCCCCAGGATTCCCAGTGGATTCGCAAGGTCGATATCCGCAACCTGAGCAACGGTAGCGAGCACAGCCTGCCCATGATGTGCCAGCACTGCGAGAACCCCCCTTGCGTGGACGTGTGCCCCACCGGCGCCTCCATGAAGCGCGCCGACGGCATCGTCCTGGTGGACCGCCATACCTGCATCGGCTGCCGTTACTGCATGATGGCCTGCCCCTACAAGGCCCGTTCCTTCGTGCACGAGCCCCTCACCGATCAGAACCCGGAGGTGCCGCGCGGCAAGGGCTGTGTCGAGTCCTGCACCTTCTGCGTGCAGCGGGTGGATCGGGACGAGCAGCCGGCCTGCGTCGAGGCCTGCAACGCCAAGACCCACAACGCCATGCTGTTCGGCGATTTGAACGATCCGAACAGCGAGATCGCCAAAGCGGTCAAGACCTATGCCAGTACCGAGGTGCGGGCCGACCTGCGCCTCAATACCGGCGTCCGTTATCAAGGGATCTGAGTCATGTCGAGCACTGTCTGTTTTGATCAGCAACGCTGCAAGTCCAAGCAGTTCTGGACTCTGCTGGGGGCCGGCGGCCTGGTGATGCTGGGCACCTTGTTTGCCTTCTTTACCCTGGAGCACCACGGCCATGTCCTGACCGGCATGAGCAACCAGATCGTCTGGGGCCTGCCTCACGTGTTCGCCGTGTTCCTGATCGTTGGCGCCTCCGGCGTGCTCAACGTGGCGTCCATCGGCTCGGTGTTCGGCAAGAAGTTGTACAAGGCCCGCGCCCCCCTGTCCGGCATGCTGGCCCTGGCCATGCTGGCCGGAGGCTTGGCGGTGCTGGTACTGGACCTGGGGCGTCCCGATCGTCTGATCGTGGCCATGACCCACTACAACTTCAAGTCCATCTTCGCGTGGAACATGTTGTTCTATAACGGCTTCTTCGCCATCGTCGGCCTGTATCTCATAACCTTGATGAGCCGCCGCCTGAATCCCTACTCCAAACCCATGGGTTTGCTGGCTTTCCTGTGGCGTCTGTCCCTGACCACCGCTACCGGTTCCATCTTCGGTTTCCTGGTGGCCCGGGCCGGCTACAACTCCGCCCTGATGGCGCCGATGTTCGTGATCTTCTCCTTCGCCTACGGTCTGGCCGCCTTCATCCTGGTGCAGTCGGTCATGTACAAGTGGAACGAGATCCAGGTCGACGAGCGCATCCTGGTAAGGCTCAAGAACCTGCTGGCCGTGTTCATCGCCGCCGCTCTGTACTTCACCATCGTGTTCCACATCACCAACCTGTACTTTGCCAAGCAGTGGGACTTCGAGCGCTTCATCCTGGTGGATGGCGGCATCTATACCCTGCTGTTCTGGGGCGGTCAGATCCTGGTGGGCGGTGTGCTGCCGCTGATCATGCTGTTCCACCCCGCCGCGCGCCAGCACCCGGCCCTGGTGTTCTTCGCCGCCTTGTTGGTGATCATCGGCGGGCATGCCCAGATGTACGTCACCATCGTCGGCGGCCAGGCCTTCCCCATGGATATGTTCCCGGGTTACACCGAGTCCAGCAGCTTCTTCGATGGCCAGGTGAATGCCTACAGCCCCAGCATCTGGGAACTGCTGCTAGGCATGGGCGGCCTCGGCATCGCCTTCATCCTGACCGTGGCCTCGGTGCGCGTCCTCAAGTTCATGCCCCAGGACGATTTCAAGGCCTTGGAATCCAGCGAGGCCTGAGATCAAGCTCGGCCTCCGGGCCGAGCTTGATGATGTCCTTATCAATAAAGCCGACTAAATTTGTCGGCTTTTTCGTCAGGGCGGTAATAAAATAAGCCCATGTCCCACCTCTACCTCTCCGCGGCCCACAAATCCTCCGGCAAGACCACAGTTATGCTGGGTTTGTGCCGCGCTTTGCGCAACCGAGGCTTAAAGGTCCAGGCATTCAAGAAGGGGCCGGATTACATTGATCCCATCTGGCACGGCCAGGCCAGCGGCGCCCCCAGCTACAACCTGGATTTCCACATGATGGCCGGCGACGAGATATCGCGTCTGTTCGCCCGCCATGCCTTCCCCGCCGATATCACCCTCATCGAAGGCAACAAGGGCCTGTACGACGGCATGGACGTGGAGGGCAGCAACAGCAACGCCGCCCTGGCCAAGCTGTTGGGTGCACCGGTGGTGCTGGTGCTGGACACGGTGGGCATGACCCGGGGCGTGGCGCCCCTGATCCTGGGCTACCAGGCCTTCGACCGGGACGTGAACATTGCCGGCGTGATCCTCAACAAGGTGGGCGGGCCGCGCCACGAAGAGAAACTGCGCGCCGTCATCGCGCGCTATACCAATGTGCCGGTGCTGGGGGCGGTGCGCATGGACGAGCGCCTGGCCATCACCGAACGCCATCTCGGCCTGATCCCCGGCAACGAGGCCGAATCGCCGGAGGCCCGCATCGAGGCCATCGCCGGGCGGATCGCCGAGCAGGTGGATCTGGATGCC
>JBGSHR010000038.1:0-1697 GCA_041752155.1 Thiobacillaceae bacterium
GATCGGCCATGACGGTGACGGAACCGCCGTCGGCCTGCGCGCCCACGCCATCGGCCGAGACCTGGCCCGCCACCGTGATGTCTTCCGCCGCGACGATGCGGATCACGCCGCCGTCCATCCGCACGTCCGAGGCGGTGACCATCCCTTCCACGTTCACCAGATCGGCGAAGGCGACCTGGGCTTTGCCGCCGGCAAATACTTTGGCGCCGCTTGCGATTTCGACATTGCCGCCGGCCAGCGTTACCGCGTCGGCGGCGTTGATGCGGCCCTTCACCAGCACCAGGCCGGTCTGGCTGAGCGGCACTTGGCCGGCCATGGCCAGCGCGACTAGCGACTCATTGATGGCACCGGTGCGCGAGATCATTTGATCCATGGTCTCGGAGGTGGGCGTGGACAGAGTCAGACTGCCGACGTTGAGCACGCCCTGGCTGCCGACGATGATGCCGTGGGGGTTGAAGAAGAACACGTTGCCGCCGATCTGGCCGCCCTTGTAAGCATTGACCAGGCCGTTGATGTAGGACTGCTCGCCGTGCACCAGGTTGAGCAGATTGCTGGTGCCGCCGGGCAGGTACAGATTGGCCGTGTAGCCGGCGTCCAGGCTGAAGGTCTGGAAGGAGTTGTAGGCGTTGGCGCCGCGTATGGTCTGGGTGGTGATGTCCGTCACCGTGCCGTTGCTCACCACCTGGGTCTGGGTGCGGCCGTCGGCGACGATGGACTGGGCATGGACCCCGACGCTGGGCAGGCACATCAAACCGGAAATCATACCCGCGTTGAACCAGGCACAACGGCGTAGCACGCACAGATATTGGCGGCGCAGGAAACCCAAAGCAGCGTAACTCATGACCCTTCTCCTCGCCCTTGGGCGAACCCTGGGCAGCATTTTTCTCGATACCGCAATAGAAGCATCTGAGCCCTGGTCGTGGAATACGGAAAAGTTCGTAGACAGGGGGAAGAAGGGGGGTACGAAGATACCGAGGGTCGACCGGGTTCTGGGCCGGGTCGCTAGCACTTTAATCCCATACGCGCGGCCCCGGCAGGCGCGCTAACATGTCCCCGTCTCCCCAACGGCACCGTCATGTTCGCTCGCAACGCGCTCCTCGCCCGCAAGCTCATCTTTACCGTCAGCGCCGGATTTGCCCTGGCCCTGGCCCTGATCGTCACCCTGACCCTGGTAGGCCTGAGCCAGTTGACGCACACCAACGCCCGCCTGGAGGGCATCGTCAACGAGAACAACGTCAAGATGCGTCTGGCGAACCAGATGCGGGACATCCTGCGCGACCGCGCCATCTCCATGCTGTCCATCGTGGTCATGAGCGAGCCGTTCGAGCGGGACCAGGAGATGATGCGGTTCTACGACTATGGCTCGGCCTACCAGCAGGTGCGGCTGGAGCTCAAGTCCATGATCCACCTGCCCCAGGAGATAGAAGTCCTGTCCAACATCGATGCGCACACGCGGGAAAACCAACCGGTGATGGTGCGTATCGTCGACCTGGCGTCGGAGGGCTATACCTTCCTCGCCTTCGAATCCGTGCAGACCGAGGCCATTCCGCTGCAGCACGAGCTGGTGAAGGAGCTGGACAACCTGATCCAGATCCAGCGCGCGGTAACCCAAGAGGCGGCGGAAAAGGCACAGATCGCCTATGACCGCACCCGCTGGCTCATGATCTCCCTGGGCATGTTCGCCCTGCTGGTGGCCG
>JBGSHR010000039.1:0-6559 GCA_041752155.1 Thiobacillaceae bacterium
AGGCCAAGGCGGCGCGGCCATTTCCCCCACCCTTGCGCGGGCAGCCAGGCCACCCCCAGACCCAACAGGGGCAGGACGGCGGCCCAGACCAGGGGCGGCAAGGCGGCCCGGGTTTGCAGCCAGGCGCAGCCCAGGGCGAAGGCGAGTATGGCGAGCCGTATCAACCCGAAAAGCTCATTTTTAACCACAGAGGCACAAAGACACAGAGGAAAAACAATGGGTTAAGCCGTAACGTCCACTCGCCTGGTGGGCGATGCGCAAAAAATCGACAACCCATTGGTTTATTTGTCATCTCTGTGTCTCTGTGTCTCTGTGGTGAGGGATTTAGGATCAACTAGAATCCCCCCATGCCGAGAAAACACTTCCGCAAATACCTGCCCCACCACGCGACCATACGGGAGCACCGTCACCTGCGCTGGGCCCAGCCTTGGCTCAAACATCCCAATCTCTGGCATCTGAACCGGCATTCGGTGGCGGGCGGCGTGGCGGCGGGCATGATAGGCGGCATGATCCCGGGGCCGATCCAGGCGCTGACCGCGGCCATCCTGGCCGTCATCTTCCGGGTGAACCTGCCGGTTGCGGTGGTCACCACTCTCTATACCAACCCCATCACCTGGGGCCCCCTCATCTTTGCCGCCTATTCCATCGGCCACTGGGTGATTGGCGGCGAGGGGGCGGCCATCACGGAATTTCAGTTCGATTGGCGGCAGCAGTCCTGGATCGAGTTCCTGCCCCAGTTCTGGCATTGGCTGCTGGGCCTGGGCGAGGCCTATCTGGTGGGCAGTCTGATCCTGGCCGCCGTCCTGGCGGTGCTGGGCTACGCCGCCGTGCAACTGGCCTGGCGGCTGTATATCCAGGCCTATCTTCGACGCCGGCGCCGACGTCGCTTGAAGCCTTGAGCCCCTAGACCAGCCGGCCGTCCTCCAGGCGCAGGGTGCGCCCCAGCCGGGCGGCCAGTTCCGGGTCATGGGTGACCACCAGAAAGGCCGTGCCGTGACGCGCGGACAGGTCCACCAGCAGTTCCTGGATGTGCCCGGCGGTGTGGCGATCCAGGTTGCCGGTGGGTTCGTCCATGAGCACGCAGGTGGGCATGGTCACCAGGGCGCGGGCAATGGCCGCGCGTTGGCGTTCACCGCCGGAAAGCTCGCCCGGCCGGTGTTGCAGGCGATGCCCCAGACCCACCTCCCGCAGTTGCCGCTCGGCCTGGGCCAAGGCCTGGGCCGGGTCCAGGCGACGGATGAACAGGGGCATGGCCACGTTCTCCAGGGCGGTGAACTCCGGCAACAAATGATGGAATTGATAGACGAAGCCCAAGGCCCGGTTGCGCAAGCGGCCCCGGGCCTGTTCGGAAATGGACCAGACCGATTCCCCGGCGATGGTGACCTGTCCGGCGTCGGGACGATCCAGCCCCCCCATGACGTGGAGCAAGGTGCTCTTGCCCGAGCCCGAGGCCCCCATCACCGCCACGTGCTCGCCCGCCTGGATGGCGAGGTCCACCCCCGCCAGCACCGGCACCTCGAGCTGGCCCTGCCAATAGCTCTTGCTGAGGCCGGAACAGGCCAGCACCGGCGCGACAGCGCTCTTATTCATAGCGCAAGGCCTCGGCCGGTTGCACCTTGGCCGCGCGCCAGCTCGGGTAGAGGGTGGCGAGGAAGGACAGGGTCAGGGCGACGCCGCTGATGGCCAGGACATCGGACCAGTTCAATTTCGACGGCAGCTTGGAAATGTAATAGACATCGGCGGGAAACAGGTCCATGTGCAGCAGGCGCTCGATCATGGGCACCACGGTTTCCACGTTGAGCGCCAGCAGCACGCCGGAGGCCACCCCCAACAAGGTGCCGATGACGCCGATCAGACTGCCCTGCACCATGAAGATGGCCATGATGCTGGTGGGGCTGGCCCCCAGGGTGCGCAGGATGGCGATATCCGCCTGCTTGTCGGTGACCGCCATGACCAGGGTGGAAACCAGGTTGAAGGCGGCCACGGCGACGATGAGGGTGAGGATGATGGACATCATGCGTTTTTCGATCTGCACCGCCTGGAAGAAGTTGGCATGGCGCATGGTCCAGTCCGACAGGTAATAGTCGCCCTTGAGGGTCTTGGCCAGTTCCCGCAGCACCCAGGGCGCCCGGTCCAGGTCGGCCAGCTTGACGCGCAGACCGGACACGGCGTCGCCCATGCGGTAGAGCTTCTGGGCATCCTCCAGGTGGATCAGGGCCAGGCCGGCGTCGTACTCGAACATGCCCATCTGGAACAGACCCACTACCGTGAACTGTTTGATGCGCGGCAACATGCCGGCCGGCGTCACCACGCCTTGCGGGGCGATGACCGCCACCTTATCGCCAGGAAACACCCCGAGGGAGCGGGCCAGATCGCTGCCCAGGACGATACCGAAACCGCCCGGCTTGAGGTCTTCCAGGCGACCGCTTTTCATGTGGCTGGAGAATTCCGCCACCTTCGATTCCTCCTGGGGCAGCAGGCCGCGCACCATGGCCCCCTTGGTTTCGCTGCCCATGGCCAGCAAGGCCTGGCCGGACATGAACGGCGCCATGCCGCGCACTTCCGGGTGCCGGGCCACCTGGCGCTCCAAGCCACGCCAATCTTGCAACTGGCCGTTTCCCCCGGTGATCTCCAGGTGGGAGGCCACGCCCAGGATGCGGCTACGCAGTTCCTCCTGGAAACCGTTCATGACGGACAGCACGACGATGAGGGCCATGACCCCGAGGGCGATCCCCACCATGGAGGTCACGGAGATGAAGGAGATGAAGTGGTTGCGGCGCTTGGCGCGGGTATAGCGCAGGCCGATCAGGAGTTCGTAGGGAAGCACGGGCGCAGTCTGCCACAGCCGACCCTCGCCGTCAGCGGGAGAGGAGATGGGCGCGGCAATTCTCTTAGGGAGACTATTTTGCGGTCTTGCTGTTGGCCGCCCTGATGTTCTGGCAGCGGCAGGACTTTTCCCGCTCGGCCAACAGGGCCTGATGCTGCTTCAGGTAGCGCTCCCGCTCCTGGCCTGCCGGCAAGCGGGCCAGGGTTTCCTGATGCACGCGGCATTCCAGTTCGGTCATGAGACCGCCGCAGCCCGTTTCCGGCTGCGGCGCGCCTTCTCCCCAGGCTGCCGCCACCGCCCCGGCCAGGCACCACAACAACACGGCCAGATAGATTTTACTTGTCATATCGTTATCTCCTCCCATGGCAATCCCGACCGTAACAGTCTGGTATTAATCTTCCATGACAGAGGGCAATGTTTTATTCGCCCAGCAGATGGGCCGCCACTCGGCGCCGATGCCCGGCGCGGCGGTGCTCGAACAGGTAGATGCCCTGCCAGGTACCCAGGACCATGCGCCCCGCCTGCACGGGGATGGAAAGCTGGGCCTGGGTCAGGGCCGCGCGCACGTGGGCCGGCATGTCGTCCGGCCCTTCCTGGGTGTGGCGGTAGAGGGAATCGTGCTCCGGCACCAGGCGGCTGAAGTAACGCTCCAGATCCCCCAGCACGTCCGGGTCGGCGTTTTCCTGGATGAGGAGGCTGGCGGAGGTGTGGCACACGAACAGGGTGAGCAGGCCGGCATGCATGTCCTGGGCCGCGATCCAGCGCGTCACCTGCGGGGTGAAGTCGTACAAGCCCTTGCCTTGGCTCTGAATGTGGAAATTGGTCTGGAATTGGCGCATGGGCCGATTTTAGCCCGGCCGGCCGGCTGTCTCTCTGCGCACCAATTCCCGGTAGGCATGCCAGGTGGCGTGGCCCAGGATGGGAAACACAATGGCCAGGCCGATGAACCAGGTGAAGATGCCGATCACGGTCAGGCCGGCGATGAGCCCGGCCCACACCAGCATGGGCAAGAGATTGCCGCGCACCACCAGGAGGCTGGTGACGATGGCCGTCACCAAATCCACGCGCCGGTCCATCATCATGGGCAGGGACACCACGCTCAAGCAGAACACCAAGGCGGCAAGCAGCGCCCCGAACACCCCGTAGGCCAGAACGAATCCCCAATGCCCCCCATCGAACAACAGCCCCAGGCGGAAATAGCCGTCGGCCACCAGGTCGCCTTGCAGGAACACACCCACCAGAAGCGCCGAGATGCGTTCCCACACACTCAGGATGAAACCCAGCATCACGGCGAACAGGCCAATGGAGGCGCTATTGCGCAACATGACCGAGAAATGCCGACGTATGCCACGCAGGCCATGACGATGTTCCAGGCGCCGGGAGACCTCGTAAAAGCCGATGGCCAGGAAGGACGCCACCAGCAGAAAGCCCGTGATCATGACCATGGCCAGCTGGCTGTGGCGCGTGGCGTAATTCACCAAGCCCCAGCCCAGCATGGCGAACAGCACCCCGTAGGCCAGGGACACCGGCCATCCCCGCCTCAGGTCATACCACCCCATGCGCAGCCAGTGGAACGGACGTGCCGCGTCCACGCCGCAGACATCGGGCACATTGATGTAGATGGGATTCGGTTTGACGGATAAGGTAGACATAGCGGTTTTCCTTTCCCATATGGCCAACAGTCTGGTGCGATCAAACAGGCATATCCCGACTGATATGGTCAACTATAGGCCAAACCCTCACCATCGCGACCCGCCCCATGGAAACACTCCACCTGATCCTGTCCCTCCCCCCAGACACCCTAGTCGATTCGCGCTCTCCGCCTACCCTGGCCAAGCTCCTGGCGCGCGGCGACACCCGCGTGGACGAGGCTGGCCTGAGCGAGACCCTGTGCCAGGGCTTCGGCCTGGCCCGGCAAGGAGATTGGCCCATCGCCCCCCTGAGCGCGGCCCGGGACGGACTGGAGGTGGGCGAGGCATTCTGGCTGCGGGCCGATCCAGTGCATCTGGAGACCAACATGCGTGGCCTGTTCCTGCGCGATGGGCTGGGGCTAAGCCAGGCCGAGAGCCAGGCCTTCGCCCAGACCTTGGCGCCGTTCCTGGCCGAACAAGGCGTGGCGTTCGCCGCCCCCGAGCCGGGCCGCTGGTATCTGAAATTTTCCGCCCCCCAGGACCTGGCCACGACGCCCCTGGACCGGGCCCGGGGGCGTCAGGCCATGAACTTCCTGCCGGCTGGCGCGGACGCGCCCAGACTCATGCGCCTGATCAACGAAGCCCAGATGCTGCTCCACGCCCACCGCCTCAACCAGACCCGCGAACAGGCCGGCGTGGCAACGGTCAACAGCCTGTGGCCCTGGGGCGGCGGCACGGCCGCCCCCCTGGCGAGATGCTTCGACACGGTCTGGGGGCAACACCCCCTGCTGCTGGATCTGGCCCGCGCCAGTGGCACCCCGGTCCACCCCTGCCCGCCCGGGCTGCGAGACGTGGGCAATCCCGCCAAGGCCCTGGTCGAGCTCACGCCAGCGGGGGCGGAACAATCGGACTCGGAATATCTGGCACGCCTGGAACAGGATTGGCTGCGTCCCCTGCTGCGGGGTTTGCAGTGGGGTAGGATTCGCCGTCTGGAGCTGACGCTGTTGGCGCCCGAGGCGACCCACATCGTCCTGGAACCTCAGCACAGCTGGCGCCTCTGGGCCAGCACCAAGGCGCGGTCCGAGGCCCCGTATTAGCGCGGCACGGACACCCGCCACATACGAGCGGCGATGATGCCTTTGCGCTTGAGCAGGCCGCGCGCCGAACGGTGGGACTCGTAATAGCGCGGATTGGGAATCATGGCCGCCAACAGCGCCGCCTGATCCGGCCCCAGACTGGCGGCCGAGCCCTTGAAATAGCGCCGCGCCGCCGCCTCCGCGCCATAGATGCCGTTACCCCATTCGATCACGTTCAGATACACCTCCAGGATGCGCCGCTTGTCCCACAGGGTTTCGATCATCACCGTGATGACCGCCTCCTGCACCTTGCGCAACGGATTGCGCGAAGCGGACAGAAACAGGTTCTTGGCGAGCTGCTGGCTGATGGTGGAGCCGCCGGCGACGATGCGGCCCTTCTTCAGGTTCTTCTCCACCGCCTTCTCGATGCCCTCCCAGTCGAAGCCCTCATGGGTGAGGAAGCGGCTATCCTCGGCGGCGACGACCGCGCGCTTAAGATGGATGGAGATACGCGGGTAATCCACCCATTTATGGCGAAGCTCCGCCTCCGGCCGCTTCTCCTGCAAGCGTTCCAGGCCCGCCTCCATGAAGGCGGTGGAGGATGGGTCGAATACCTTCCACCACAGCACGGCGCCCAGGAACCAGAGCTGCAGAAGCAGCACCAGCGCAATGACCAGCAGCACCCCTTTGCCCAACAGACGCAGCATCAGCCGGCCCTCAGCATGGCGATCACGGGCGCTGTCGCTGGACGTACGCCACGCCAAAGGAAAAAGGCCTCGGCCGCCTGTTCCACCAGCATGCCCAGCCCATCCGCCGTACGGGCCCCGGCACCTTGGGCGAAGGCCAGGAACGGCGTCTCCTTGCCGTACATCAGGTCGTAGGCCCAGGCCCCGGGCGCGAACACCGTGTTCGGCAAGGGCGGAAGATCGCCCGTCAAGCCGGCCGCCGTGGCATTGATAACCACGTCGAACTGGCGCGCTCCCAAGTCCTCGAAGCCGCCGCCGACCAGTTCGGCGCGGACGAAG
>JBGSHR010000040.1:0-8314 GCA_041752155.1 Thiobacillaceae bacterium
GGCGGTGGCGGCCGGCCTCTGGCTGGCGACCATCCTCTGAGGCGGCACCCAGCCCGGGCAGGTCAGCGGCGATCCGAACCGCCGCTGACCTCCTCCCCCACACGATGCATGGGAACCATGGCAAGGAAACGCATCACCAACCTGTCATGACCATGGCGTACTAAGCTCTGGGCGCAGCGCACCCCCACACCAGGAGCCCCCATGCCCAACCAGCTCGAACAATTGAAAGCCATGACCACCATCGTCGCCGATACCGGCGACATCGAGGCCATACGCCGCCATCAACCCGAGGATGCCACGACCAACCCGTCCTTGCTGCTCAAGGCCGCGACCCTGCCGGAATACGCGCCCTTGATCGATGAGGCGGTAACCTGGGCCAAGACCCAGAGCAACGAGCGGGAGCAGCGGATCCACGACGCCCTGGACCGGCTAGCGGTGGACGTGGGCCTGGAAGTGCTCAAGATCGTGCCGGGGCGCATCTCCACCGAGGTGGACGCCCGCCTCTCCTTCGACACCCAGGCCTCCGTCGCCAAGGCGCGCAGGCTGATCGGCCTATACAACCAGGCCGGCATCGCCAACGAACGGGTGCTGATCAAGATTGCCTCCACTTGGGAAGGCATCCGCGCCGGGGAGATCCTGGAGCGGGAAGGCATCCGCTGCAACCTGACCCTGATGTTCGGCTTTGCCCAGGCCCGGGCCTGCGCCGAGGCCGGCGTCACCCTGATATCCCCCTTTGTCGGCCGCATCCTGGACTGGCACAAAGCCAAGACCGGCCGCGCCGAAATTCCGGCGGAAGAAGATCCCGGCGTGTTGTCGGTGCGCGAGATCTACCGCTACTTCAAGGCCCACGGCTACGGCACCATCGTCATGGGCGCCTCGTTCCGCAACTTGGACGAAGTGCTGGCCCTGGCCGGTTGCGACCGCCTCACCATCAGCCCCAACCTGCTGGAGGAACTGGCCGGTAGCTCAGCCCCGCTGCCGCGCCAGCTCACCGACACCGGCGCGACCATGGCTCAACCCGAGCCCTTGAACGAAGCCCGATTCCGTTGGGACATGAACGAAGACGCCATGGCCACGGAAAAGCTGGCGGAGGGCATCCGCGGCTTCACCGCCGATCAGATCAAACTGGAAAAGGTGTTGGCCGAACGCTTCTGAGGCATCAGGCGCGGACTCAAAAACGGGCCGAGATGCTTACGGCCCCGAAATGGTCGCCCTTGTCCTGGCCCTCGAATTCCCTGCCGCGGAATACGTGGGTATAGGCCAGGCGCACCTTGGAAAACGTCACCACCAGGCCGACTTGCAGATCTCCCACCCAAGTCTTCTTTTTGACACTCGTGCTGTCGCGGAAGGTATTGCCGTCCAGAAAGATATTGTTGGCCACCGCACGGCCGTCCACGCCGGCGTAGAGATACCAGCCCACCCCATCCGCATCCCGGAAGAAGGCCGAGCCCGGCAAGCTGGGGCGAATGCGCGGCGGACCGAAATCCTGGTCCAGCCCCTCGCCCACGCGCAGGGTCACGCCGCCGTTCACGTAGCTAGACACATTGCCCAGGCCGATACCGAGGTGGTGCGTGATATCCGCCCCCAAGCCCGAACGAGGATGACGCCAGAGATGGCGCCACTTGCATTCGTGGGTCAGGGACAAGGTCACCTCGTCCTTGAGCTGGTTCGCCCAGCCCTGGGCCTCCGCCACGCCGATCAGATTGTGGAAATTGTTCTGGACCTATTCCCCCAAGGCCGACGGACCGACGATGCCTAGATCCAGCTCCCAGGTATCCAGGATGTTGTCCGCCTCCGCCACCACCGCGAAGCCCAGCCAAGCCATCCCCCTTGGCAAACCCCTGTGCGAAATCACACCTTACCCAAATCATTTTGGAGCGCTATTTTCCCCTCTCCCGGGTCAGCCCTGCCCCCTTGACGGGAAACCTCTCTTCACTTGGGTAAGAAGAAACTTGGAGTCTGCCTTCCGATGGGCGCCAGGCCCGCCTGCGTGAGCGCAGGCCATTAGGCCTTAAAGATCGGTGCGCTTGCCGTGCGTGGGAAAGGTCATCGTCTTGGGTGTAATGATCATTTCCACACCACCGTCCCAGCCGCTGCACGGCAGAGCTGGGCTCGTTCCTGCAGCAGCGGGGCATATCGCTGCCGCACCCCATCCCGCAGGATGGGAGTCGATGCCGCTTGCATCTGTGCGAGGTAGTCGCGGCATTCCGCTTCCATCAACAAAGTGGGGCAGGTAAGTTGGGGGGAAGCCTGATGTTCCGGCGTATCGGCCAGGCCCGGCCCTGTCATCAGAATCGCGGCGGCGACCACCCTCAGTCCCACAGAAAAAAACATACCTAGCCGTTTCATTATTGGCTCCAACTTGCAATGGAGTTTTGCGGCTTGCCCACACCAGGCTCGCTCGTGGATTGGCGATGAGGATGGATGGGCCATGCCGTGCATGAAGTGGCCTCCGGCAGATTCACCAACCAAGCAGCCATTGCTGGCTGCTCAATCTGAGCCTTGGCAGCATACCTTCCACGAGACTCGGCAGTACGCTTGCCGATGTTCACGCTCTCGCCCGCTGTACTCAGACGCATCAGATCAAGAATGGAACTAAGCGTCATTTCATTTTTCCCCTTCATTCCCTAATTCTTACTGCGAATCCCGGCCACAGCCTTCCTCTTCACCTTGTCACCCAATGGTGACAAGGACGCCATGACCCAATTTATGGTTATCCCTCCCCAACCGCTATAGAGCCAAACTACGGCTCATCACAAACCCTGCTATCGCGGATGTCTTCGCATCCTGTCGATAGACTTGCTTACCAAGCCAGGCAAAGCCCGTTCATATCGTTGGCGATGACCCTGGCTGGCAGACAGCGCGTTGACGCTCCATGAATCAGGCCCTGGAAGTCTTCAACGAGAAGACGGGTTCCCACGGGGAAAGAAATTCCGCCATGAGACAAGACGATATGTCCATCCTCCACCCGCCTGACCCGGTACAAACCGATCTTGCGTCCCTGGTGGCGGATCGCCACGCTGGGGTGGGCCTGGGGGATTTGACCTGGGTGGCGCTTCGTACTGGCGCCTGTTTGGATCGGTGTCATGATTAGTCTCTCCATCCTTATATTTTGTTTGGCTTGATATTTTGGCTTGTCTATCTGCTTCAACGACGCCGATGCAGACCACAAAAACATCCAAATCAACCGCAATTTCTGGCCGACAGGAATTAGTACAAGCGAACCAAGAGTAACGCAGGAAAATCCCGTCAGGAATTGGAGATATATTTACCAAGCATAAAGAATTATTTAGCGGGCAATCCGAATGCAGCTCAATCCGCCTGTTTTCGATAAGACATGCAAAGCTGGATGAGTTCGGCCATGGTGCGCACCCCCGTTTTACGCATGATATTGAAGCGATGTACATCCACTGTGCGCTCGCTGATGCCCAGTTTGGAGGCGATGCGCTTGCTGGGCAGGCCCATGACCAGGAAATCCAACACCTCGTATTCACGTTGGGTCAGCCGATTCAGACGTTCCGCCACCGCTTTCATCTCACCGCGCCGTTGCCACGCCTCGGCATCGGTGGCCAGACTGGAGTGGATCGCGTCCAGCAACAGCTGATCATTGAAGGGCTTCTCGATGAACTCCGCCGCGCCGGCCTTCATGGCACGTACCGCCATGGGCACATCGCCATGGCCGGTGATGATGATGACCGGCAGCTCGATGCCACGCTCCCTCAGCACCCGTTGCAATTCCAGGCCGCTCATGCCCGGCATGCGCACATCCAGCAGCAGGCAGCCCATCAGGTCGGGATTGGCCGCCCGCAGAAAGGCCTCCGCCGAGTCGAAGGCCACGGCATCCAGGTTGACCGACCCCAACAAGGCGCATAGCGCCGAGCGCACGGCGGCATCGTCATCCACCACATAGATCCTGGGCTGGTAATCATTGCTCACGATGGACTCCCGGCAAGGTGAAACGGAACACGGTCCCGCCCTCGGGCGGGGAGGTATAGGAAATGATGCCGCCATGGGCCTCGATGATGGAACGGCTGATGGCCAGGCCGATGCCCAGGCCATGGGGTTTTTTGGTGATGAAGGAATCGAACACGCCCTGGCCGAGGCTCTCCGCGATGCCCGGCCCGGTATCGGCCACTTCCAGGCACACCCCGGCGTCTTCGCTGCTGGTGCGTATCTCCACCCGGCGCGGGCCGGGCTGCTCGGCGACGGCCTCCATGGCATTGCGCACCAGGTTGTAGATGACCTGTTCCAGCAACACCCGATCCCCCGGGGTGGTGGGCAGATGCGCCGCCAGACTCAGCCGCACCTCCACGTCCAGGCTACGCGCGCCATATTCCGTCAAGGCCACCACCTCCCGCGCCAATTCGTTGAGGGAGACGGGCCCCCGCGAGGTCTCACCCCTGTGGGCGAAGCGGCGCAATCGCTTGACCACTTCGCCGGCCCGCTGGGCCTGGGCATTGATTTGGCCGAGCCAATCCATGACCTGGTCCGGTTCGCCGCCATCGCGCAGGGTGCGCAAGGCCGCGGCGCTGAACATGGCGATGGCGGCCAGGGGCTGGTTGACCTGATGGGCAATCTCGGTAGTCACCTCGCCCACGCTCGCCAGGCGCGAGACATGGGCCAATTCCAGCAGGTGCTGCCGCTCGCGCCGCTGGGTTTCCTTGAGCGCGGTGATGTCGTTGACCACGGCATAGTAGCCGCGCACCCCGCCGCCTTCGACCACATCGGGCAGGTAGCTCACGGTCACGTCGCGCGGCCCGGTGCCGTCGAAGTCCAGGCGCAGCTCGCAATCCACACGCTGGCCCGCCAGGACCTTCTCGATGGTCGGCCGCAGGGCCTGATAAGTGGACTCGCCCATGACATCGCGAAGCCTGCGGCCGTAGAGCTGGCGCGGCGTGCTACCGAACCAGTCGCGATAGGCCATGTTGTTGAAGCGATAACGCTGGCCGGCATCCACATAGGCCACCAGCATGGGGACGTTGTCCACCATCCTTTCCAGGAGGCACACGAGGGCAAGATTGCGGGAGGATAACCAGGACAGGGCACCCGCGACCGCGAAGGAAAACAACGCCAGCACGGCGTAGATCATGGCGAGACGCTGGATCAGGGGGGCATCGAGGGCCTGCCTTTCCTCCCCCGAGATCACCGTCACCAGGTTCCAGTAGTAACGATCCCGGGCCACGGGCCGGGCCAGGCCGGGCGCCTCCCGGTCATTCTCATACCAGGCCAGGGGGAAGACACGCTGGAACTGGAGCAGCAGCCCCCCCTCCTCCTGGGCACCCAAGGGGGTTTGTTGCATCTGACGCCAGGTCTCGGGATAACGCAGGGAAAAGCGCCGTTCCCGGCGCTCGGGAAACATGAAACCCCATTCGTCACGGCCATCCGGCCCCATCAGCCAGAACCCCTCGCCATTGAGCAGCCAGAGATTCCGTGGCGCGCCGGCGATCAGGTGGATGCGGTTGATGAGGCGGTCCGCCCGATAGTTGAGCACCAGCAACCCGCGCTTGCGACCCTCCTGGTCGAACACCGCCATGCCGAAGCGGATCATGGGCTTGAGCGGCTGCTCCACCGCGCCCTGCTCCACATTCAGATCCAGAGGCGAAACGTAGATCTGGCCCGGGCCCAGTTTCATCAACTCGGTGAAGTAGTAGCGGTCCTTCTTATTCTGCAAGGCCGGGCTCGGCACACTGTCCGCGCCGCCCGGCGTCTGGTTCACGCGTATGCGCTCCTGGCCGTCCAGGTCGATCAGGCGGGCCTGGTCATAGTCCCGCTTCTGGGCCAGGAAATGGACGTACTCCTCGCCCAGCTGCCGCTCCGCCGCCGGCCCGCCGGTCTCCAGATAGGTGAACAGCTCGTTGTGGCGCGACAGGTAACGCAGGTCGGACAACACCGCCGCCATCTCCTGGTGCAGGGTCAGGGTAGCCAGGTGCTGGATGCGTTCCCGGCCGGACTTCAGCATGTCCAGGTTGTTTGCCGATTCAGCCCGGTAATAGATCAGCACCAGGCCCGCCAGCAGCGTGGAAAAGATCAGCCCGGTCACCAGGGTGCGGCGCAGAATCCGCCGGCCACTGACCGGCACGACCCGGTCGATGGTGTGGAGGGGTCGGGCGGTGGAGGCCTCCGGTTCCACCGGAGGAGGGCTGGCCATGGACATGACGGTGTATGCGCATCCCGATACGTAAGGGCCCTGACGATAGATCAGCGGCTGGAGTGACCCCATTATGCAATGGGATGGCGAGAGTCCAAGCCCGCCGCATGGAAAAGCGAACCTCCCTGCCCGAGAGGATCGAAGGCCGTCTCGGGCAGCACGATCACGCGGCCCGCACGCAAAGTTAAATTAAATGTGACTACCGTGGCGCCCCCCACTAGCGCGATCATGTGCGCTTAAAGAGATTTCATTCGAACCATGGCCGAGACCCGAAGACGCATCCTGGTGGTGGAAGACGACGCGGATATCGCCGAGCTGCTGCGCATGAATCTGGCCGACGAAGGCTATGCGGTGGAGTTGGCCGGGGATGGCGAGACCGGCCTGTCCAAGCTCCAGGCCGGGGGCATCGACGTGGTGATCCTGGATCTGATGCTGCCGGGCATCGACGGCCTGGAGGTGTGCCGCCAGATCCGCGCCATGCCCCAATACACCCCCATCATCATCATCAGCGCCAAGTCCACCGAGACCCATCGCATCCTGGGCCTGGAGCTGGGCGCCGACGATTACGTCACCAAGCCGTTTTCACTGCTGGAGGTCGTCGCCCGGGTCAAGGCCCTGTTCCGCCGGGTGGAGGCCTTGGGGCGCACCTCGCGCCTGGCATCCGG
Organism: Thiobacillaceae bacterium; assembly: GCA_041752155.1. GTDB lineage: Bacteria > Pseudomonadota > Gammaproteobacteria > Burkholderiales > Thiobacillaceae > PFJX01. The sequence continues at coordinate 6,814 of JBGSHR010000040.1, forward strand.
CCTGCTGGAGGTCGGCGGGCTGCGCATCGATCCGGTGGCGCGGGAGGTGCGCAACAACGGCGCCGGCGTGGACCTCACCGCGCGGGAGTTCGACCTGCTGTTCTTCTTCGCGCGCCATCCCGGCCAGGCTTTTTCCCGCCTGGACCTGCTCAACAAGGTCTGGGGCTATAGCCACGAAGGCTACGAGCACACCGTCAACACCCACATCAACCGCCTGCGCAGCAAGATCGAACCGGACCCGGCCCATCCGGAATACATCATCACCGTATGGGGAGTGGGTTACAAGTTCGCCGCGCCGGCCCAGCCAGAGGCCGTGGCCCAACCATGACCCGCACCCTGTACGGCCGCCTGGCCCTGGCCTTCGCCGCCCTCACCCTGGTTTGCGGCGGCTTCACCGCCTGGCTGTTCCTGGACGCCACCACGCGCCACCAACAAGAAGTCTTGCAGCGTCTATCCAAAAACCTGGCCCACCACATCGCCACCCATACCGATCTGGTGCGGGAGTTGCAATGGAACCGGCCCGCGGTGGACGACCTGTTCCACATGCTCATGGTGGTAAACCCCGGCATCGAGGTCTATCTGCTCAACACCAGCGGCCATGTGGATGCCCACGTGGCCCCCGCCGGCCACGTCAAACGGGACTGGGTGGATCTGGCGCCGATCCGGGAATTCCTCGCTGGCCATGACCTGCCGGTACAGGGTGACGACCCGCGTAGCACCAGCTTCCGCAAGATCTTCAGCGTCGCCCCCCTCAAGAACGGCGACGCCACCGTGGGCTATCTCTACGTGATTCTGGCGGGCGAGGACTACGACCAACTGGCGACGGACGTTTGGGCCAGCCGGGCCTTCACCACCGGCGCCTGGCTCATGGGCGGCATGGTCCTGTTGACCCTGGTAGCGGGCTTGGCGGCGTTCGCCCTCATCACCCGGCGCCTGCGCGGCCTCACCGCCGAGGTCAAGGCCCTGGAGGCCAGCGGCTTCAAGATCGAGGCGGAACAGGCGCCGCCAAGCCGAACGCGGGACGAGATCGGCCAACTGCACCAGGCCTTCCACCACATGGCCGCCCGTATCTCGGACCAGATACGGGAACTGCGCCGCCAGGACCAGTTGCGCCGGGAGATGGTGGCCAACATCTCCCACGATCTGCGCACGCCCCTGACCTCTCTGCAGGGCTATCTGGAAACCCTGTCCCACAAGGGCGACAAACTGAACGAGGCTGACCGCGCCCGTTACCTGGACGTGGCGGTGCGGCAAAGCCAGAAAGTGAGCCGGCTGGCCCAGGAGTTGTTCGAACTCGCAAAACTGGAATGCGAGGTGGTCAAACCTCAGAAGGAGGCCTTTGCCCTGCCGGAGCTGGTGCAGGACGTGTTGCAGAAGTTCGAGCTCACCGCCCGGGACAAGCAGGTGGAGCTCAGCGCCGGCATCGCCGCCGACCTGCCTCCGGTCCTGGCCGACCTGGGCATGATCGAACGGGTACTCACCAACCTGCTGGACAACGCCC
>JBGSHR010000041.1:0-4020 GCA_041752155.1 Thiobacillaceae bacterium
GAAGGCCGCCAGGGGCGCCATGTCGAAGCGGCCGCTGCGGATTTCGTCCGCCGCCGGCATGAGGAAGTTGCGCACATAGTCCCCCCGCTTGGCGGCGAAGTTCTCCGCCAGGGCCAGCTCCTCGCCGCCCAGACCACTGGCCATGTATCCCTGCCAGAGCTGGTCGATGGCCTTGCGGTTCTGTTCGATGCGTTCCACGTGCACCATGGCCGGATGCTGATGCAAGCCCAAGGTGGGCGAGCCCGGCGCATGCTGGTAGCCGCGCAACACCTCACCCGCGTTTTCCTGTAGCAAGGCCTGCATCTTGGCCAGGTCGCGCAAGGGCACGGCACGCGCCTCGTAAACCTGATGCAGACTCTCCCTATCCTGTTCCAGGGCCTGGATGGCGTTCACCCCCATGAGGGCCAGCAACAGCACGGCAAAACCGGCCATGGCCCAGAGCTGGTGACTGATGCGCACGTTGCCGAAGAACTTCGCCATGACCAGTCCCAGGGCGCTGGTATGCACCCCGCCCCGATACAAGCGCGCCTTGACCCGCTCTTCGCGTATGTCCCGGTAGAGTTTTTCCGCCATGTCCACTTCTTCGCGCCCGGGTTTCTGGCGCACCGACATGTAGCCGCCGTCAACCAAGGGCGTCACGCTGGCGCGCACCCAGTAATGATCGCCATTCTTGCGCCGGTTCTTGACCAGACCGGTCCAGGGCCGTCCCGTCTTGACGGTTTCCCACAGGTCCCGGTAGGCCTCCCCCGGCATGTCCGGGTGGCGCAGCAGGTTGTGGGGCTGGCCGATCAGCTCTTCTTCCAGGAAACCGCTGGATTCGATGAAATCCTGGTTCACATGGGTGATGCGGCCCTTCGCATCCGTCTTGGAGATGATGGCAATGCCATCTCGCAGGACGTATTCCTGGTGGGAGACCGGTGAGTTCAAACGCATGCTTTGCTTCCTCTCTGTAGCCTGCTTGCAGGCCGAGTCCTTCTTGGCGAGGACTCCGATTGCGAACTCGATTGAACGATCTAGATCGTTCCCGTTCCTGTCCCATCGCCATGGGCACGGGGCAGGTTGTCAGCACGCGAAGAGGTCGGGCAGCCCCAGGAAAGGCAAAAAAATGCCGTAACCATCGACGCGCTCAAACACGCGAACACTTGGGGCGGGGATTAGGCCCGATTCAGGAAGTCAGCCGCGGGGAGTGGGCGGCATTTGAAGGACGATCCGGGCAAAACACCAGGGCCGGTCATCCACGGAGTTGGCAACCGCAACAGGGCCACGAACTCGATCCATCTGTACTAGTGACATACTGCGGACATACTACTTAAAACTTTAGGGTTATTTCAATAATCCGCGCAACTAGTACGTATTACTCAATGGCGCGCAAGCTCTGGTTCATCCGTTCCACGGACACCACCAGTTCCTCCGCCACCTCGGCGATCTTGCGGCGCTGGGTGCGGGCTCGCCCGCGCAGCAGGTCAAAAGCCTCCTGCTGATCCAGGCCTTTGCGTTCCATGATGATCCCCACCGCGGTGCGGGTCTTCTGCTCTATCTTCAGGGCCTTTTCCAGCTGTTCCGCCGTGCTCCGCAGCATGCTGATCTCCTGGCCGCGGGCGATGGCCACCTCGATGAAAGGAACCAGTTGGGGAATATCCACCGGTTTGACCAGATAGCCCAAGGCGCCGGCCTCCGCCGCGTCATGCACCACGGCTTCATCGCCAAAAGCGGAAAGGAACACGAAGGGCGTGCGCCCCGCATCCTTGAGCCCCCGGGCCACTTCCAGCCCGGACATCTCGGGCATGCGCATGTCCAGCACGACCAGATCATGCTCCAACTCTCGCGCCTGCTTGAGGGCATCCGGGCCGGACGAGGCGGTGGAAATCTCATAGCCGATGTCGCGCAGGCCCTCCGCCAGGATGTTCAGAATCACCCGGTCATCATCAACGATCATCACCCTTCTAGTGGCAACCATACCCGCTCCTATTTTCCTGCCTGCAAGTCGATAAGCACCGGCGCCTCGACCACCACCTCCACCACCACCAGGGTCGCCGCCCGGTGGAAGCGAATCGTCATGCCCTTCGATGGCATCAAGGCGCGTACCAAGCCCAAGCCAGTCCCCAAGCCCAGGCCCGCAGCGAAATCGAAGAGGGGCGGAAGCTTGCCGGGGTTGGAGATGGTGATGTGGCCCGAGAGGCCCTGGCGATCCATTTTAACGATGGGCGAAGGTTTGCCGTCCCCCGGGGACCCATGTTTGACCGCATTGGAAACCAGCTCGTTGAGGATAAGCGCGGCCGCCACGGTCTCGCTATCCCGGATGCGCAACTCGCCGCAGCCCTCTGGAACGCCTTCGCGGATGATGGGGACGCCGGTCAGTTCCGAGATGGCGTAGACGATGGCGGGCAGCAGTTCGCACAGCATGATGGAATGCAGGGATACCCGGCCATGCAAGCCGTGCACCACCGCCACGGTCTGTACCTGGGAAATGGCCGCCTCGATGGACGCCCGCGCCTCGGGGTGCTTGCCCGCCTCCCGGCGCAGCAGCCCCACCACGGTCTGGAGATTGTTCTTGATGCGGTGATGCACCTCGCGGATCAGGGCATCCCGATGGGCCAGGGCCGCGGCCATGTGCGCCTGTTCGGCCAGTTTGTGCTCGGTGATGTCCTCGACGATACCGGCATTCATGGCCACTTCGCCCGCCTCCATGAACGGGATCGAGTGGGCCCGGAGCCAACACAGCCCTTTGCGCGGATGCAGGATTCGGCATTCCCTGGCCACCGTCTCCCCTTTGAGCACGGCCTCCAGCGCCTGCTGCGCCATGGGCCGATCCTCTTCATGGATCCATTCCCGCCAGAGCAGGGGGTCTTGCAAAAGACGCTCCTCGCATACCCCCAGCACCTCTTCACAATGGGGGCTCAGGTAATAGACATGGCGCATCTCCCGGTCGGATACCCAGAAGACCTGATCGATGTTCTCCGCCAGTTGGCGGAAGCGCATGTTGCTCTCGTCCAGATTCCGCGCCATGCGAACCCGGTCGCTGATATCCCGGGTAATGCCCTGCCAGCCCTGGTGCCGGCCCCGTTCATCCAGGCGCAGCACGCAGCTGGTTTCCAGATGCACCGGGGCGCCATCCGCACCCTGACGGGTCTGGGCGATGGTCTGCGCCTCGTTGGTGAACAGGGCTTGGCGCAGGATGCCGCGGCAGGAGTCCCCCATGCCGCTCGGCCACACCTCTTCCGGCAAGCGCCCCAGCAGGGCCTCTGCCCGCACTCCGAGCACCGACTCGGCATGGGGATCGACATAGGTGAAGCGGCCCTGGTCGTCCACTTCCCACAGGCAGTTGCGGGTCAGATTCACGACATTGCGAAAGCGCGCCTCGCTTTCCCGCAGCGTCTGCTCCACCCGATTCCGCACTGCCGTCATGATGGCCAGCGCCATGAACGAGAGGGTCAATACGGCGATGAAACCGTGGATGGGCAGCATGCTGACCCCCGGCATCCAGATGTACAGCCCCCCGTCCACCAAATCGGCGGCGGAAGCCGCGACCGCATAAACCCAGGCGAGGCCCAGTACCGTAATACGCGGGTCGGAACGCAGGGCCAGCCACAGCAGGAAGGGCAGAAGGGGGTAGGGACGGAAGGGCCGGGGCGGTTGCCCGAGCAGATGGGGATGGGCCAGCAACAGCGACACCAGCACCATCCCCCCCAGCACCAGGCCAATCTCCAGCCAACGGGACTTCTGGCGCGGGCATGGCGCGGCCACCCAGCAGATCAAGGCCGGCGTGAACACCAGTACCGCATCGAGATGAGCCATGAAGGTGGCCACCAGGCGCTGCCCCAGGGTCGCCTCCCAGAAGCCGTCCACCGCGTGCATGGCGAAATAGCTCAAGGGCAGGGCCAGGGTGCCAGCCACCAGTCCGCCGATGATCGCCAGCCGGATCAGGTCCGTCACCTGCTCCAGTTGACCGGAGTGTCCGCGCCAACGCAGCACCAGCGCGCCAACGCCTCCCTGCACCACCGCGGCCAGACCCAGGGCCAG
>JBGSHR010000042.1:0-33441 GCA_041752155.1 Thiobacillaceae bacterium
AGGTCGCCGATGACGCCGCCCCCCAGGGCGATCAGGGTGGTCTTGCGCTCCGCCCGCTGGGTGAGCAGGGCGTCGAAGATGGTGTTGAGGGTTTCCCAGTTCTTGTATTCCTCGCCATCGGGCAGGACCACGCTTTCCACCTGGATACCGGCGCCGGTCAGCGTGTCGGCAAGACGCGCCAGGTAGAGGGGCCCCACCGTGGTATTGGTGACGATCACCACCCGCTTCTGGGCCAGATGGGGTGTGATAAGCTCGGCTCGCCCGAGGAGTTCCGGCCCGATGTGGATGGGATAACTGCGATCGCCGAGATTGACGGTTAAGGTTTGCATGGGGGTTGGCTCAGCCCGGTCGAGAATACAAAATTCAAGCGGGCCGAAAAATGTCATCTGAATTCAATGTGCGGATTATACAAATGCCCAGGCCGTCCGACCCGCTCATGGCAAGATATGCCGTCGTCATCCCCAGCGCTTGATACCCAGGGCTCCCTCAACGATCACGCAAATCCATCTCCCGATAACCGACATGCATGCCGAGTCCCCATCACTTACCTCCATTGACCGCCCTCTGATGACCCCAGGCGTGAGAAACGCGTTGCTGCTGCTGGTCGCAACCTGGATCGCCCTGGTGATGTTGTTGCACTCGACCGCAACCAGCATGGTGGCCATCTGGGACAGCTCGGAGACCTATGCTCACGGGTATGTGGTGCTGCCCATTTCCCTCTGGCTGATCTGGCGTCGCCGCGACATGCTGGCGACGCTGCCCCTCGCACCGGACTACCGCGCCCTGGTCATGGCGCTGGCGCTCGCCGCCGCCTGGCTGTTCGGCAGCATAGCCGGCGCCCAGGTCGTGGACCATTACGCCCTGGTTGGGCTGATGGTCACCGCAGTCTGGGCCTTGCTGGGCTGGCGTGTGGTCTGGGAGCTGCTGTTCCCGCTCGCCTTCATGTTCATGATGGTTCCGGTGGGGGAATTCATGATCGCCCCCCTCATGAATTTCACCGCCGACTTCACGGTCATGATGGTTCGCGCCGTCGGCATTCCGGTATTCCGAGAAGGCACCTACTTCAGCCTTCCGAGTGGCGAATGGAGTGTCGTGTCCGGCTGCTCCGGCATTCGCTACTTTCTGGCTTCGGTCGTGCTGGGCTGGCTATTCGCCTACCTGACCTACCGAACCTGGTGGAAGCGTCTGGCCTTCGGCATCGCCGCGCTGATCGTTCCCATCATCGCCAACGGCTTCAGGGCGACCATGATCGTCTTCATCGCCCATTATTCAGACATGAAGCTGGCGTTGGGGGTGGATCATTTCATATACGGCTGGGTCTGGTTCGGCATCGTGATGCTGGCCATGTTCTGGATCGGCAATATCTGGCGCGAAGATGAGGACCCCGTCCCCCTCGCCCCCGCCTCCCCAACCCCGGCAGCCGGGCAAAACACGCGCTTCCTGCTGGTGGCCGGCATCCTGCTCGCGATGGTGGCGGCGTCTGCCTGGTACGAAGGCAAGCTGGATGGCAAACAGCCCGCCCCCTCCCCCCTGAGCAACATCGGCGGCGCCCATGACTGGCAGACCGCCGCCACGCCCGTCACTAACTGGCGGCCCCGCTGGCTGGGCATGGACGACGAAAGAACCTTGTTCTACGCCAAGGGCGATGACCGCGTCATGTTGTTCCTGGGGTGGTACGGTACCCAACGGCAGACCGCGGAGCTCATCAACGTCCAGAACCTGTTGGTCAAGGAAAAACACCCGGAGTGGCGCAAACCCACGGAAGCGGCTTGGAGCGCCGATATCGGAGGACAAACACTCCTGGCCAACCGGGCACTCCTGGATTCCCGCATGTCGGGACAGCATATCGTCGCCCTGCAATGGAACAGGCTCAACGGCGACGACAGCACGAACATCTTCCTGGACAAGTTCGAACTTGCCTGGCGGAAACTGCTGGGCATGCGCGATGCGGGGGCGGTCATCATCGTCGCCGCTCCCTACAAAGACCGGCCGGAAGAAGCGGATGCGACCCTGAAACGCTTCCTTGAGGATATGCGCCCGAGCATCAATCAGGCCCTCGACCAAGCCGAGCAATGACCGACACGCGTCCCCTGATCGCTCATGTGGTCTATCACTTCGGCACCGGCGGCATGGAAAACGGGATGGTCAACCTGCTGAACCACCTGCCGCCGGGCCGTTTTCGTCATGCCGTGATCTGCCAGACGGGTTACGGCGAGTTTCGCGCCCGTATCACGGCCCAGGACGTGGAGTTCTTTGACCTGGGTAAACGCCCCGGCCAGGATTACTCCTGGATGCCCCGCCTGTATCGGCTATTCCGCCAGCTCCGTCCCGCCATCCTCCACACCCGCAACCTCAACGCCCTGGAAGCCCAGTTCGTCGGCGCCGCCTTCGGGGTGGGGGGCCGCGTCCACGGCGAGCATGGCCGCGACATGTATGACATCGATGGCACAAACTGGAAATACAACCTGATGCGACGCCTGGCGCGTCGCGTCGTGCACCGTTACATCGCGGTCAGCAAAGACCTGGAGAGCTGGCTGAAGGAAACGGTGCGGGTGCCCGCGCCCCGCTTGAACCAGATCTACAACGGTGTGGACACCATCAAGTTTCACCCCAGGCAAGGCCCGCGCCCCAGCCTCGGGCCCGAGGGATTTTTCGACGGCGCCACCTGCGTGATCGGCAGTGTGGGCCGCATGGCCGCGGTCAAGGACTATCCCACCCTGGCGCGCGCCTTCATACAACTCTGCCGGCAGTCCAGCGACCCGGCCGGCTTGCGCTTGGTGATCGTCGGCGACGGCCCGGCCCTGGCCGAATGCCAAGCGCTGATCGATGCCGCCGGACTAGGGCGTCAAGCCAGCTTCCCCGGCGACCGCGCCGACACCCCGGATTGGCTCCGCGCTTTCGACCTCTTCGTCCTGCCATCCCTGGGCGAGGGGATTTCCAATACCATCCTGGAGGCGATGGCCACAGGCCTGCCCATCATCGCCACCCGCGTCGGCGGCACGCCGGAACTCGTGCAAGAGGGAGAGAACGGCATGATGTGGACCCCGGGCGACGTGGCAAGCCTTACCCGTCTGCTGGCGGATTACGCCGCCGATTCCGAACGCCGACAGCGCGAGGGCGGGGCGGCCAGAAGCCGTGTTGAACAGGCATTTTCCTGGCCCAACACCGCCTCCGCTTATCAGGCCATTTACGAAAGTTTGCTTTGACGGGACAGGTTCCAGAGACCTGAAGACTATCCATGTGCGGCATTACCGGCATCTTTGACCTACGCGAGCAACGTCCCATATCCCGGGATGTGCTTCAACGCATCAACGACATCCAATTCCACCGCGGCCCGGACGAAGCCGGGCTGCACATGGAACCCGGCCTGGGCCTGGGCCATCGCCGCCTGTCCATCATCGACATCGCCTCCGGCCAACAGCCCCTGACCAACGAGGACGGCAGTGTCTGGGTGGTGTTCAACGGCGAGATCTACAACTTCGTCGACCTGATTCCGGAGCTCACCGCCCTGGGCCACACCTTCAGGACCCGTTCCGACACGGAGACCATCGTTCACGCCTGGGAGCAATGGGGTGTGGACTGCGTGCATCACTTCCGTGGCATGTTCGCCTTCGCCTTGTGGGACCGGAAACAACAGGTCTTCTTCATGGCCCGCGACCGCCTGGGCGTGAAACCGCTGCATTACGCCGTCACCGACGAAGGCTTCCTGGTATTCGGCTCCGAGCTCAAGACGCTTACGGCTTGGCCCGGTTTCCGCCGCGACATGGATGACGAGGCCGTAGAAGACTACTTCAGCTACGGTTACGTGCCTGAGCCCCGCACCATCTACAAGACGGCCCACAAACTCCCGCCCGGACACCGGATGCTTATCCGACGCGGCAAACCCATGCCGATACCGGAGGAATACTGGGATGTGCCCTTCCAGCCCCTGCCCGCCATGAGCCTGGAAGACGCCAACGCCGAGTTCATCGAACGCTTCCGCGAGGCGGTGGACATACGCATGGTGGCGGAGGTGCCCCTGGGGGCCTTCCTCTCCGGCGGCGTGGACTCCTCCGCCGTGGTGGCCATGATGGCCGGCCTCGCCAAGCACCCGGTGAAGACCTGCGCCATCGGCTTTGCCGACCCCAAATACAACGAAGCCGACTACGCGCAACAGGTCGCGGACCGCTATCACACCGACCATCACCTGCACACCGTCGAATCCGACGATATCAGCCTGGTCGATGAACTCGCCCGCCTCTACGACGAGCCCTACGCCGACTCCTCCGCCATGCCCACCTACCGGGTGTGCGAACTGGCGCGCAAGGATGTCACCGTCGCCCTCTCCGGCGACGGGGGCGACGAAAACTTCATCGGCTACCGGCGCTACCGCTGGCACGGCATCGAAGAGAAGATGCGCCGCGCCGTGCCTGATGGCATCCGCATGCCCTTGTTCGGCGCGCTCGGCCGCCTCTATCCCAAGGCCGACTGGGCGCCCAAGGTGTTCCGCGCCAAAACCACCTTTGAAGCCATGGGCCGCGATAGCGTGGCGGGCTACTTCCACGGCGTTTCGGTCTGCAGCGACAGCCTGCGCGATCGCATGTTCAGCGACGCCCTCAAGAAGCGCCTCAACGGCTACAACGCCGTCGAGGTTTTGCGGCGCCATGACCGCAAAAATCCCAGCAGCGACATCTACGGACAAGTTCAGTACCTGGACATGAAAACCTATCTTGTGGGCGACATCCTCACCAAGGTGGATCGGGCCAGCATGGCCCATGCCCTGGAAGTACGGGTGCCGTTCCTGGACCACAAGCTGGTGGAATGGATATCCGGCCTGCCCTCCTCCCTCAAGATCCGGGGCGCGGAAGGCAAGTACATGCTGAAGAAGGCCCTGGAACCCTACCTGCCCAACGACATCATGTACCGCCGCAAGATGGGCTTCTCCATCCCTCTGGCTGAGTGGTTCCGTGGCCCCCTGCGCATGAAACTGCGGGACGCCCTCACCAGCCAGCGCATGGCCGATACCGGCCTGTTCAATATGCCGAATCTGGCGCGGATGTGTGACGACCATGCCGCCGGCATCCGCGATTACAGCGCCTCGCTGTGGTCGCTGCTGATGTTCGAAGCCTTCCTGCGCAACCAGGAAATGACGTCGTGAACCCGAGCATCCCGCCGGCACCAAGCCCATGAACGAGCCCCGTATTCTGGTGCTGTCCAGCCTGTTCCCCAGCCAGGCCGACCCTAACGCCGGCGTATTCATTCGCGAACGGATGTTCCGCGTGGGGCAACAAATCCCCATCGTGGTGGTTTCTCCCACGCCCTGGTTTCCCGGCGAAGGCCTGATCCGTTTGTTCCGCCCCCATTTCCGCCCCGTCGTCCCCCGCCATGAAATCCAGCAGGGCGTGGAGGTCCATGCCCCCCGTTTCCTGTCCGTCCCCGGCCTGTTCAAATCTCTGGACAGCCTGTTCATGGCCTTGGGCAGCTATGCGACGCTGCGCCAGCTGAAGCGCGACTTCAATTTCAACATCATCGACGCCCATTTCGGCTACCCGGATGGCCACGCAGCCAGCCTGTTGGCGCGCTGGCTGAAAGTCCCCCACACCATCACCCTGCGTGGCTCAGAAAGCACCTATGTGGAAACACCCGCGTTTCGCAAACGCATCGCGGCGGGACTACTCAGCGCAAAAAAGGTGTTCGGCGTCTCGGACGCCTTGCGCCGACTCGCGGTCTCCCTCGGCGTAGCCGAGGAAAAAACCTTGGCGGTCGGCAACGCGGTGGATAGCGAGCGCTTCCAGCCCATGGACAAGCAGGCCGCAAGGACCCGACTAGGCATAGACGAAAACGCGCCAGTGCTCATTTCCGTCGGCTGGCTGATCGAACGCAAGGGATTCCACCGCGTCATCGAATGCCTGCCGGAACTGATCCAGCGCCACCCCAAACTGCGCTACTTGATCGTCGGCGGCGCCACGGGCGCGAACGGCATGGAAACCTCCTTACGCCAGCAAGTTGCCCAACTGGGACTCGACGAACATGTGCGGTTTCTCGGCCCGGTGAAGCCCGAAGAACTCAAATGGCCGCTCTCCGCCGCCGACCTGTTCGTGCTTGCCACAAGCCGGGAGGGCTGGGCCAACGTCTTTCTCGAGGCGATGGCCTGCGCCCTGCCGGTAGTGACCACCGACGTCGACGGCAACCAGGAGGTCGTCTGCAAAGCGGAACTGGGCGAAATCGTTCCTTTCGGTGACAAAATAGCGCTGCGGGACGCCATTGACCGCGGCCTGTCACGACCATGGGACAAGGCCGCCATTCGCGCCTATGCGGTCGAAAATTCCTGGGATCAGCGTATAAAAATCCTGAGCAGGGTGTTCCACCAAATCACTTAAGCATCACGGAAAGACCAAAATTTTGAGGGTGCGACAAAAAATTCAGCGCAGTGGCATGTCCATCCAAGAAAACTGGGGATGCGATGCCATGAACAGACCCTTATCCGCCTGCGCTGTCCTGGCCAGCATCCTATTGACCGGTTTGATGCCGGCATGGGCGTTCGCCCGCACCATTCAGGTCGGCGACGAACGGCTGATCCGACTCCCCAGCCAGGCCGCACGCATCGCCCAGGACAACGACATTATCGAAATCGACGCAGGCAAATACCGTGGCGACGCGGCGGTTTGGCGCGCCAACGGATTGACGCTGCGAGGCGTGCAAGGCATGGCCCATCTATACAGCGCGGGGGCGAGCGCGGAAGGCAAAGCGATCTGGGTCATCAAAGGCAACGACACCACGATCGAGAACATCGGCTTCCACGACGCCCAAGTGCCCGCCAGGAATGCCGCGGGCATCCGGCAGGAAGGCCGTAACTTGAACGTGCGCCACTGCCTGTTCAAAGACAATGAGAACGGCATATTGGCGGGCGCGAACAAGGACAGCGAGGTGCTCGTGGAGCACAGCGAGTTCGACCACAATGGCCATGGCGACGGCCAATCCCACAATATTTATATCGGCGCCATTCGCAGATTCACCCTGCGAGAGAGCTACAGCCATCACGCCCGGGTTGGCCACCTGGTCAAAAGCCGGGCGGCGGAAAACCTTATCCTGAACAACCATCTCGCGGACGGAAGCAGCGGGCATTCAAGTTACCTCATCGATCTTCCCAGCGGCGGCGCATCCGAAATCCGGGGGAACAGGATCCAGCAAGGGGCAATGGCGGAAAACGCCACCATGGTGTCCTATGGCGCCGAAAAGCTCCTGCACGAGCACAACGCGCTACGCGTGGAAAGCAACACCTTCATCAATGAACGACAGGCCGGGTGTCGACTCCTGTTCGTAAATCCCGATGCAGAACCCGCTATAGTCGCGAACAATCGCTTCATTGGCTGCGCGCGCATGGATGGCCCGATAAAGACACAAAACAACCTTTTCATGGAACGCTCCGCCTTGCCGGCATCCGAGCGAGAGCCCGAATGAACAAGCTGGGACGCCCGCTTTCCGCTCCATGGCACGAAGCCTTTCCGTCCACTCGGCCAATGTGGCTTGACCAGCCCCAACAGCACGAAATCAAAATCTACGACCCATGCGCGATCTTCTCCTAGTAGCTGTGGTTTTCTGGGGACTGACCAAAGTCTTTTCCCGTCCCTACATCGGCACCTACCTCTGGACCTGGATGAGCCTGATGAATCCCCACAGGCTTACTTACGGATTCGCATTCTCTTTTCCTTTTGCCCAGGTCATCGCCGGCATCACGCTCATCGGTCTGTTCACCGGCAAGCAAGCAAAACTGAAGGTCTGGACGCCGGAGTCGGTGGTAATCCTGCTCCTCCTCATTTGGGTCGGGATAACCACCCTATTCGCCGTCAATCCTGACGGGGCCTTTAAGGAACTGGATCGATTTTCAAAAACCCAGTTATTTATTTTCCTTACCCTGGCATTGATTTCAGACCGCAAGAAGCTGGATGGCCTGATCTGGATCATCGTGCTTTCTCTCGGATTTTATGGCGTCAAAGGCGGCATATTCACCATAGCCACCGGGGGCAGCGCCCGCGTTTGGGGCCCGGAAGGCAGCTTCATCGCCGGCAATAACGAGATTGCCTTGGCCTTGCTCATGACGATTCCCCTCATGCGCTATCTGCAGTTGCAGGCGAAGAACAAGCTCATTCAACTCGGCTTGATCGGCGCCATGCTGTTGAGCGCCATGGCCATTCTCGGCACCCAGTCTCGCGGTGCTTTTCTGGGCATCATGATGATCGGCTTGTTCTTCTGGTGGAAAAGCCCAAAAAAACTGGGGGCCAGCATCATGGTCCTGACCATCACCGGGGTGATTCTGCTATTCATGCCCGAGTCCTGGTGGACACGCATGGACACCATCGAGACCTACCAGCAGGACAGTTCCGCCCAGGGGCGCATCAATGCCTGGTGGGTGGCATTTCGAACCGCCAACGCCAGCCTGACCGGAGGCGGAGCGAACATGTTCATCCCCCGAATGTTCGATCTCTACGCACCCGATCCAAGCAATGTTCACGACGTGCACAGCATTTATTTTGAAATGCTGGGAGAACAGGGCTGGATTGGGCTCGGCCTATTTCTGCTGCTTGGCCTCATGACTTGGCGCCGCTGTGGCCTGATTGCCTTGCGTGCCAAGAAATCGCCCTCGCTGAAGTGGTCCTCCGATCTCGCCCTCATGCTTCAAGTCAGCCTGATTGGCTATGCCACTTCAGGCGCCTTTTTGGGACTCTCTTATTATGATTATTACTATGACTTGGTGGCCCTTGCCCTAATCACCTGGCGGCTCACCAGTGCGGACGCGATCCAGCATAATCAGACCCCCCCCCTCCCGGACAGCATCACACCGCCGCGAAGCTTTGTTTCCAAAAAGAAGAAAAACCTTCCACCTCGCCAAGCCAGCGGACCACAGGCTTATCCCGGAAGCATGCCAAGATAAGCCATGCCCCTTCCGCATCGATCTTCAGGGGGCCATGGGTGCAACGCATAGACCCTCTGGCCCATGCCAGCGCGCCACCGCCAGCCTCAATTTTCCGCGTAGGCAGCCGATATCTAGTCGGCTTTGATAGTTTGGGCCGGGACAGCGCCTTACATGCACTAGCAAGTCCGAAGCAACAGCGAGCCACGGAAGTGCCTGGATCTGAAAGATTGCTCACCCTGGCCGCCGCACCTCGCCCCATACCAAACAGGATCGCCCCCTTGTTTATCCATTCTTTTTCCCGGCCGTAACCATGAGCAACAGCATCCGCCGAGGCACCGCCTGGCTCATGGCCGGCAGCACAGGCACCCAGATCCTCAACTTCGCATTCGGCATCATCATCGCGCGCCTGCTGGTGCCCGAGGATTTCGGCATGCTGGCCACCATCCAGGTCTTCACCGGCCTGGCAGGCTTCGTCGCGGGCGGTGGCATGGGGCAGGCCCTGGTGCGGGCCAAGGATGTCAGCAAGAGCGACTACGACGTGGTGTTCACGCTCCAGATCATCATCGGTAGTCTGATCTATGCCGGATTTTTCTTCTCCGCGCCCTGGTTTGCCGAGTGGTATCAAAAACCGATCTATGCCGATTTGCTGCGCCTGTCGGCCCTGACCTTTCTATTGCGCCCATTCGCCAACCTGCCCACCAGCATCCTGTCGCGCCATATGCGCTTCAAGGCCCAAACGGCCATCGGCCTCAGCACGCTCATCGTCTCCAGCACGATCAGCATCGGCATGGCGTTCTTCGGATATGGCGTCTGGAGCCTCGTCGTATCGGGGCTGGTCGGTTCGCTGGTCAGAATAGTCATATTGATCCCCCTCACGGACTGGCGTCCGGGCCTGTCTCTCGCATTGATGCGGGGGCGAGACCTGGCGCGTTACGGCATGCTGGTCACCGTGGGCGATTTCATCGTCTACCTGCGCAGCCAGGCCACCAGTTTCATCCTGTCCCGGACCCTCGGCCCGCAAGCGCTCGGCTTGTTCAACAAAGCCAACAGCCTGGTCCTCATCCCCCATGGCCAGATCACCGGCTCCGTCTATCAGGTGACCTTCCGGGTGTTGTCCAAGGAAATCGACAATCTCGACCTCAGCCGCTACATCTATCTACGCTCCATCACCCTGGTCAGTGTCTATGTCTGGCCCGTCTTCCTGACCCTGGCCTGGCTCGCCCTACCCCTGATCCGCTTCGTGTACGGCGAAAAATGGGCAGGCGCGGCCGCCCCCATGACTTGGCTGGCGGTCGTGGGCCCCTTCATCATGCTGGAAATTCTGGCGGGCTCGGTATTGGGCGCCCGCAACTGGTTGGGCAGGGAGATCCCCGTGCAAATCGCCCAACTGATCATCGTGGTGCTCGGCGTCATCGCCGGACTGCCCTATGGACTGGTCGGCGTCGCCGTGGGCGCCTCTCTGGCGAACATCTATGGCGCACTTCACATGTCCTGGTTGGCGGCCCGATGCCTCTCCCTGCCGATCTCCCGCATCGCTCTCTCCATGGCAGCCCCCTTTCTGCTGAATCTGGCGGTCCTGCTACTCTGGCTCGGCATCGACCAGCTGATGGCGCCGAAAGAATTCCTCAGTGACTTTCTATATCTGATCGTCATGCTTGGCGCCGGCGTGGGCTTGTATGCCCTGCTCTTCTTCCTGGCCCCCATTCCCAACCTTGCCTCGGAGAAAGAACGCTGGCTAGGCATAATCAAGCAGTTCTATCGCCGCGCGGCAGGCAATCGCCCATAGGAAGCAAACACTTAATGAACCCGCTTCAAACCCTCGCTGTTTCTGCTTCATGCCGCACAGGGCTCTCGCTATGAATGGGCTCCCGCCTTCCGTTATCGGGGTATCAGCCCTCGTCGCCATCACCCTGCACAAGGTGCGCAGAATCCACCTGCTTGGCTTCCGTGTCCTGGCGGAACTGGAAGGGATAAAGCGGGAGCTTGCCAGGCTCTCGCCGCTGCAGAACGACTTGACCAACCCGTATGCCCAGATCCAGTCCAACCAGAGCCTGGTTAGCCTGATTCACCCTGGCAGACCCCTGCCCTTGCTACGAGGCTGGGCCGTCTCGCCGGACTTCCTGCTGGAAATCTGCCGGCACAGCCTGGAACACAAGCCCGGGATGATCATCGAATGCAGCTCCGGCGCACCCACCCTGGCGCTGGCCCGTTACCGCAAGATCAACGGCATCGGTCATGTATACATGCCTGGAACATGCCCCCGAATTCGCCGAACAAACTCGACAAAGACTGAGGGAACAAGGACTGGCGGATTAGGCCGTCGTGATCGACGCTCACCTGACGGCCCAAGCGGGCGTCGGCGGGCAAGCCCGGCATTCCCTGGCCGGCCTATCCCTGACGCCAGAGTCGTGCGCGCTGCTGGTGATAGACGGCCCCCCTGGGATACCGCTCCCCTAACTCGCTATCCCGCCTTGCCATTGCTTGCGGAATTTCTTGCATCTTCATGCACAATATTCCTGGACGATGCCAATCGCCCCGACGAACAAGAAGCGGTAAAGCGCTGGATGGCGGAACATCCCGGCTTCCAGTTGACGCAACCGCTGTGCGAAAAGGGATATGCGAAATTCACTCACGGGAGCGCACCATAAACATCACAAACAACAAACAGGAAACCCACACCGGCCGTTTCCTACGCAAACGCGTGCTGGTCACCGGGGGAAGCGGCTTCCTGGGCTCCCACCTGTGCGAGCGGCTTCTGGCCGAAGGATGCGATGTCCTGTGCGTGGACAACTTCTTCACCGGCGCCAGGGAAAACATCACCCACCTGCTCGCCGACCCGCATTTCGAGTTGATGCGCCACGACATCACCTTGCCGCTATTCGTCGAGGTGGACGAAATCTACAACCTGGCCTGCCCGGCCTCGCCCATCCATTACCAGTTCGACCCGGTCCAGACCACCAAGACCAGCGTACATGGCGCCATCAACATGCTCGGCCTCGCCAAGCGCACCAAGGCCAAGATCTTCCAGGCCTCCACCAGCGAGGTTTATGGCGATCCTGTCATGCATCCCCAGGACGAGACCTACTGGGGCAACGTCAACCCCATCGGCTTGCGCTCCTGTTACGACGAAGGCAAACGCTGCGCCGAAACCCTGTTCTTCGACTATCACCGGCAACACGGGATGCACATCAAGGTGGCCCGGATCTTCAACACCTATGGCCCTCGCATGCACCCGAACGACGGTCGGGTGGTCTCCAACTTCATCGTCCAGGCGCTGCAGGATCACCCCATCACCATCTACGGCGACGGTAGCCAGACCCGCTCCTTCTGCTACGTGGATGACATGGTCGAGGCCTTCGTACGGCTGATGGCCTCCCCGGATGCCTTCACCGGCCCGGCCAACTTGGGCAATCCGGTGGAATTCACCATCCTGGAACTGGCGCAGAAGGTCATCGAGCTGACCGGCTCCCGCTCCCGCATCGTCCGCCAGCCGCTCCCCAGCGACGACCCGAAACAGCGCTGCCCCGACATCGCCCTGGCGCGACAGCACCTGGGCTGGGAACCCAAGACCCCCCTGGAACAGGGTCTGAAACACACCATCGCGTATTTCGACGGCCTGCTGAAGGCACATGGTCAGCCAGAGTAGGCAACGCTCTTGAAGGTGCTCAGCGTCAACCATCGCGGCGACATCATCACAGGCGGCGTCGAACAATGGCTGATTCGTTTGGCCCAAAGCGCCCGGGCTAAAAGCATCGAGCGGTACGCCGCACTGCCGGAGCGTGGCACCCTGGCCGCCATGCGCTCAAGATGCCCCCACATCAGGCACGTCCGCAGCACCTTCGGCGGTCTGGCCCTGCGCTACCTCACCGATCGGCGTTTTGCCGAAATCCCGGCCGAAGCCGGCCGTGAACGGATCGCCCGGGAATTCTGCCAAGCAAAATATGTAACGGACTTGGCTGAGTATTACGCAAGCATCAAAACCGCGTTTTCCCCCGAGGATCAGGCCCGGCGCCAGACCCTGGCCGATGGGGCCCTGGCACCGGCCCAACGGCATGCCGATCTCAGCCTGCGCCTGGAGCCGTTGGAACGACATCTCCGGCCGGATGGCTCATGGCGTGGAAGGCATGGCATTAAAAATTTCGCCAGGCGGGTGCGCGCCTGGCTTTTCCAATCTTTCAGAGGACAGGGCTTATGACCCCCCCCCGAGTCAGCGTCCTGATGGCCGCCTACAACGCAGCCGCCTACCTGGAAGAAGCCGTGGCAAGCGTGCTGGCCCAAACCATGGCGGATCTGGAACTCATCGTGGTCGACGACGGCAGCAACGATGCGACCCCGGAAATCCTCGCCCGACTGGCCGCCCGCGACCCTCGCATCGTCGCGCATCGACAAGCCAATCAAGGCATCGGCGGGGCAACGAATACGGCACTGGCCTTGGCCCGGGCGGAATACGTCGCCATTCTGGACTGCGACGATGCCATGGAACCAGAACGGCTGGCCATTCAGGCCGACTATCTGGACCGACACCCGGAAATCGCAGCGGTGGGCAGCCAGTGGTACACCATGGGCACAGACAGCCGCCTCAATGGCATCGACCGCCATCCCACCGAGCCAGAGGCCGTCCGGGCCTTCATGTTCGTCTCCTTCGCCATGCATCACCCCACCATCATGGCCCGCAAGGCGATCATCCTGGCCTGCGGCGCCTACGATGCGGTCAGGCGCCAGGGCACCCGGGACTATGAAGTCTTCCTCAACCTGGCCCTGGCCGGCCATCAGCTGAACAACCTGCCTATGGTGCTCTCCAGCTGGCGCATCAATCCGGCGGGCGTCACCCACAGCAAACAGGTCCCCCAGACCGAGGATGCCAACGAAATGCGGCACCACGCCATGGCCCGGTTGGCTCTCCAATCTCCGGAAACCGCGCGAGCGATCGCCATGCGCGTGATTCGCAGCTTCCCGGCCGGTTCCGAATTCGACGCAAAGGTGGCCAGGCTGCTACCCGATGCCGGCCCCGGCCCCGCGCTCAGCATCTGGCAGGAATTGGCCGCCAAGGGCGAACTGCCCGAACCGGAAGTCCTGGCCGTGAACTGGCTGCATGACGAGGCGCCCCATGCCGAATCCCTGGCCCGCCAACTGCATGACACCTCCCTGCCATGGTTGGCGGAACTGGTGCGGGCCCGTGCTGGCGGAGCCATGCCCGGTTCCGTCCATCAGGACATGGAAGGCGTCCTGCGGCAGGGTTCTGGTTGTCCCTTGTCGTTGCTCATCCCGACCCACTGCGATGACGCCGACCTCCCGGAACGGGTACGCGCCGCCTTGTCCAGCCTGCCGGAAGGCGGAGAGATACTGGTGTTCGCCACCGATACCCACCCGATCCCGGATACGGCCCTGACGGCCGATCCCCGCCTGCACCGACTGCCTTTTCCGGCAGCCCCCCCGGAGGTCTGGCTCACCGCCCTGGCAGCATCCAGAGGCCGCCATATTGCCTGGCTCGAGGCAGGCCAGCGCCACCATCCAGAATTCCTGGGCCGTGCCCTGGCATGGCTGGACAGTCATGCCGGCGATAACCTGGTGTACGGACCGGCGGACCGATTTTACGCGGACGCCCAGGATGTCCATGGACGCCCGGTCAAGGATCCATCCCCCGAACCGAGATGGAGCCAGGCCTCCCTGCTGGGTAAGGACCGGGCCAGCCTGGGAGCCATGGTCCACCGCCGCACAGCCCTGGCCGGCCTGCCATTGGATCTTGGACAGACCGGAACGGAAACCAGCTGGAGCCTGGCCCGATACCTGGTGATCCGGCACCGTCCCGTGCTGCTGGATCTGCACAACACGGAGCTTCTACCCCCCGTCGCCCCAGGGAACCGCATTCTGGCCACCGTGATCCGCAGGCTGGTGCACTGGTATCTGGATTGCGGCCTGGGCAGCGTGCCGGCCGCCTATGCCTGGCCACACATGACATCCCGCGCGGCCAGAGAAAGCCTGAAAAGGCTAGCCGCCGTCCGGAAGGCCGACAAGCTCTGCTCCCACCCCGGCAACATCCATATGCTCTTGGGATTTACCTCCCGCTTCAGCACCTTGCTTGCCATGGATCCGATCTTCCGCTCCATCCTGCGGAGCAACCAGCGCGTAGCGCTGGACACCCTCCGGGAACACAGCCCACGCCAAATTCCGCTAGCCCTGGCCTGGTGGGCGGCCCACAGGCTCTGGCACAAGTTGTCGGGCTAGCCCGTCGCCCTTTGCGCCATATCGCCCCATGAAAACCCTCCATATCTTCCATCATTCCGATCTGGTCAACGGCGTCGACCGAACCACCCTGACCCTCGTACACGCCCTGCAGCGGTTGGGTGAGGAAGTCAGCGCCCTGGTCCCCCGGAGTGGCGACGTCACCCAGGCCCTGGATGCGGCGGGCATCGAGTACCGGATCTCGGACCTGCCCTGCTGTACCGGCTCGGCGAAGATGGCGGAACTGCGCTATCTGGGCCGGGCCGCCACCCGGGCCCATGAAATCGCGGACTGGCTTCGTACAGACCATTTTGATTTGGTACACCTGAACACCGGACACCTGATCGACGGGGCGCTGGCTGCGGCGATATGCGGTACGGCGTCCCTCTGGCATATCCATGCCCCTTACGAGATCGATCTGGCCCGCTACGCCGGCTTCATGGACTCCGAGGCTTACGCCTGGCTGTTGTCCGGGTTGGGCAGCCACGTCATCGCCGTATCGGACGATGTGCGGGAAAGCCTCCTGCGCCATCTTCCGCCCGACCAGGTAAGCACCTTGTTCAACGGCATCGACGTCGAGGATTTGCGGGAGCGCGCACAACAGTCCCGCCCTGCCATCCGCCATGCCCTCGGCCTGACGCCCGACACCCCGCTGGTGCTTGGCATCGGCCGCATCTCGGCGCAAAAGGATTTCGCCACTTTTGTGCGCGTCGCTCAGCGCGTAACGCAGATCCATCCCAAGGCATGCTTCGTCATTGCCGGTCCCCCAGAGGATGAACAGCTGGCGAGCGCCCTGGCGGTACAGATCTCGGCATTGGGCTTGGCCCGGCGCGTGTTTCTGCTCGGCCCCAGACGGGACGCGCCCGGCCTGCTGGCCGAGAGCGATGTCTTCCTTTCCACGGCCATATTCGAAGGGCATCCGTTAACGTCATTGGAAGCCATGGCCATGAGCAGACCCGTAGTGGCGATGGATTGTGTCGGCCTGCGCGAGTGCATCCAGAACGAGGTGGACGGCCTGCTTGTCCCTCTGGGCAATGAAGAGGCATGCGCTCGCGCGGTATTGCGCCTCCTGGATGATGCGCAGCTGGCGGAAAGACTGGCGGGCAGGGGGATACAAAGCGTGCGGGAGAAGTATTCCTCTGCCGCCTATGCCAGCGGTTTTCTGGCCATCGCCGAGCGCACCCTCGCGAACCACAAGCCCGGCCAGAACATGGGCGCGGCGCATCTTGCCTTGGGATTGCTCGGGGGAATAGGTGTCGCCCATGGCCGCTTGATCGATATGGAGGGACGGCCTGTAGGCCTCCGGGCAAGTCTCCATGCGGCACTAGCCAAGATTTTCAACAGAGGACGCTGAAAGATCCATGCCGTGTTAGATCCGTTCTCCAGCTTGCTACATCGAGGGGCCGGCCGAAAGGGACCGGTCATGCTGATGTACCACTCCGTCACCCCGATGGGCCAGACCACCAACTGGCCTTGGGCCCTGCCCCTGGAACGCTTCCGCTCGCACCTGGACTTCCTGCGCGAAGCGGGCTGGCGCACTGTTTCGGCAAGCGAGTTGCTGGCAGGGGCGGGCACCCTACCGGAACGGACCGTCGCCATCACCTTCGACGACGGCTATGTGGACAACCTGGCCGCGGCCGAACTGCTGCGGGCGCGGGGCATGAGCGCGACGTTCTACGTGGTGAGTGGATCGCTGGGCCGCCCTCCCCAATGGCCGGATCCGGGACGCCCGGACCTGCTCATGCTTTCTCCTGGCGACCTGCGAACCCTGGTCGCCCTGGGCATGGAGGTCGGCTCCCACACTCAGACCCATCCTCGTCTGCCCGACTGCGACGACAAGCGAGTGGACCAGGAACTGGTCGGCTCCCGAGGCGGGTTGGAAGACATCCTCGGCAGGCCGGTCACTCATCTGGCCTATCCCTACGGCATCTGGAATGCCCGCTGCGAGGCGGCGGCTCGCAAGGCCGGCTACCTCAGCGCTTGTACCACGGCCTCCGGCTGGGCGTTGCGAGATGGCGATCCATTCCGGCTGCGCCGCCTGACGGTCTATGGCCGGGATTCCGCCTCTGTCCTGGCGCGCAAGCTCAGCCTGGGTGCCAACGACGTGGCCTGGACCGACCTGGGGCGCTACGGCCTGGAGCGAATTCGCCAGCGCCTCGGCATAGGCGCACACGCATGAAACGCGCGCTCCCCATTTCGCCGGCCCGGGAGCGGCAGACGGCATGACCCCGACCGTCTCCATCATCATGCCCTGCTACAACGCCGAGGCCCATCTGCCCCAGAGCATCGGCAGCGTCCTGGCCCAGACCTTCGAGGACTGGGAACTGATTGCCGTTGATGACGGCTCCAGAGATGGCACCCTCGACTGGCTGAACCATCACGGCGATCCCCGACTGCGAGTCCACCATCAGCACAACCAAGGCGTCAGCGCCGCCCGGAACGCAGGCATTGCCCTGGCCCGGGGACGTCATATCGCATTCCTGGATGCGGACGACACTTGGTCGCCGGCATTTCTAGCTCACATGCTGGCCGCCCTGGAGTCGCGCCCGGACGCGGTTCTTGCCTATTGCGGATGGCAGAACCTGGGTCTGCCTGGTGGACGAGGGTTGCCTTACGTCCCCCCGGACTACGAAACCCCGGACAAGGAAGTCGAGCTATTTTCCAGTTGCCGCTGGCCCATCCACGCCGCGCTCATCCGCCGGAAAACGCTGGAAAGCGCTGGAGGATTCGACCCGCAACTGAAGAACGCCGAGGACTTCCTGCTATGGCTTAAAATCGCGGCCAGAGCGCCCATCGTGCGGGTTGCCGAGGTCCTGGCCTTCTATCATTTCCATGGCGGTCCCCAAGCCTCCAACAACCGAGCCCGTGCCGCCATGCATCTGTTCGAGGCCCAGCAGACCTACCTACGCCAGCGTCCTGATTTCGGCGCCCGGCTGGGGTTCTCGCGCACCAGACAGATTCTGTACGGCGGGCTGCTTGGCGAAGCATTCGAATGCTATTGGAATCGGGATCTGGATACCGCCCGGGCCCTTTTCCGGCGCGCCCTGGCGGCCGGCTACGGCGGTCGCCCATCGCAATGGAAATACCTGCTGCCGGCTTTGCTCCCTATGCCCCTACACCGCATATTGATACAGTTGATCGAACACTCCCGAAAACCACCCCATAAACAAACGTGAAACTGACCTACGCCTTCTGTACGTATAAACGTGCCGAACGGCTACCGGAACTGGTAGCCGCCATGCGAGCGCAAAGCTGTCCGATTCCTTTCGACATCCTGGCTGTCAACAACAACAGCCCGGACAACACGCTGGAGGTGCTCAAGCAGCTCGCGGACCAGCCCGGGGCGGGCTTGAGAATAGCTACCGAAATGGGGCAAGGCATCGTACCGGCACGTAACCGGGCGATAGAAGAATCGCTGGACAGCGACATCCTGGTATTCATCGACGACGATGAACTTCCTCAACCGGGGCTACTGGATGCGGCATGCGATGCCCTGTTGAACGAAGGCGCCCAGTGCGCCGGTGGGCGGGTACAAGTGGATTTCACCCCCCATGTGCGCCCCAAGTGGCTGGGGGACGAATTGCTGGGCTTTCTGGCCGAGGTCAACCACAGCGACAACGCCTTCTGGATTGAAGAAGACGACAAGCCGGTCTGGACTGCCAATATCGCCTATGACATGCGCCTATTCCGGGATGACGCCTCGCTGCGATTTGACCGTCGCTACAATCGCGAAGGCGCGGATGTCGGTGGCGGCGAGGACGCCATCATGTTCCGCACCCTGCTAGATCGCGGTATCAAGATCCGCTATCGTCCCGACATGGCGGTTCTCCACTTCGTTGAACCCTGGCGTCTCAAACGCTCCTATTTCCTCAAGCTGCATTATCGCAGTGGCTTGCAGGAGGGGCTTCATGTCCTACCGGACTATCCCCGCACCATTGCCGGCATCCCCCCTTTCCTTATCAGCAACCTTATTAGCCAATGCGGTAAAACATTGCCTCTATATATCGGAGAGAGACAAGGCGCATTGCGGCAGGCCATGACAACGGCTCATGCATTGGGTGCGCTGGTGGGGTACACAAAGCGTTAATAAAATAGTCGGCCAGACAATTCATGAATAACAACTCAACGCCAGCCATCTTCTTCACGCCATCCTATGCCCCAGACATCGACCGGGCCGTTTGGCTAAGGAAAAGCATAGAGCGCTTCTATGACGGTCCTTCACAGCACATTTTTGCAGTACCGCACAAAGACAAAAAACTATTCGCCCACAAACTGGGGAACACCGGAATAGATTACGTATCCCAGGAAGACATGGTTGACCCGATGTTTTACCCGGGGCTGATCTACAAAATAATAGGGAAGATAGCCAAAAGCCAACTCTGGCGTTTCGCCAGTCACGAAGGCCGGCCGGGCTGGATCATTCAGCAGATCGTCAAGCTATCCTGCGCCAAACACATACACAACGGCCCCGTCATTTTCCTTGATTCAGATGTATTCTTCTTCAAGCCATTCAATCTTGCCACGCTCAAGCTTGACCAAGCGAACCGCACCTTAATTCGCATCACGCCGGAAACGGAGTCCGCCAAGCATAGAAAACGCATTGAACGCGCCCGGAACTTTCTCTCGTTAGACGCAGGCCCCACCGAGCATAACTACATGGGAAGCCCGGTAATCTGGTACGCGGACTGGTGCAAGCAATTACAACAATACATCGAAAAAACCCACAACAAGCCTTGGCAGCATGCGCTTTTCGACGCCCGTTTTATTTCGGAATATTCGCTATATGGCATATTCGTCGAAGAAGTCTTAAAGCCCAGCAATCTGGCCATCAACGATGTCCCTTATTACCACATAGTATGGGATGAAGAGTCCTTCCACGGCTTCGAGAGTTATTTCTCGCCCGACAATCCACATATGGACTCAAAGATATGCACGATATTGCAGTCCAATATGGGAATTGATCCCGCAAAGTATGAACACCTCTTATATTCAGTCATCAATCGAAGATAACCTCTACCAACATTCATCTGAGCAGCGACTTGCAAACACTAACCATCCTGATCTGTACCCATAATCGGGCTGACCTGCTTGCTCAGGTCCTGGCGTCGCTCAATGCGGCACGGCGACCACAAGGGTGGCAAATCGACATGTTGGTCGTCGCCAACGCCTGCTCGGATACAACGCACGCCCTGCTGGAAGACTACCAGGCACGTCAGTCCGCCGACGACCACCTGCCCATGTCCTGGTTTGCCGAGCCCATACCGGGCAAGTCCTACGCCCTCAACAGCGCGATTCCTCGCCTGCGGGCGGACCTGATCTTTCTTGAGGATGATGACCAGCGAGTAGCGGATGATTTTCTGGTCAAGCTTTGCGAGGTAGTCGATAAGCAGGTGGAGTATTCGCTCTTCTGCGGCCGCCTGTTACCCGATTGGACCGGCGATGAACCCACATGGATCCGCCAGGAAGGGCCCTACCGAATCTATCCGGCACCAGTCCCGAATTACGACCTGGACGGGGAGGCGCGCTGCCTGAACGATCAGGATGATCTGCCAAGCGGCGGCAATTTGGCTCTCAGAGCCCACGTACTCCAACGTGTCGGTCTCTTTTCCACTGTGCTGGGACCACGCGGGCATAACCTCGGCGGCGGCGAAGATACCGCGTACATCAAGAAAGCCATGGCTCTCGGCGAGCGCATTTACTATGAGCCGGCGATGCTCCAGTACCACTATGTGGATCCGCAACGGCTGAAACTGGGCTTTCTGTTCCGTCTCGCCTACAAGCGCACCTTCGCTGTGATGCGCATGGGCGCCCCTGTCGGCTTCATGCCGAGGTATGTCTGGCGCAAGCTCGCCACCCATATCGCCGCCTGTCTATTTACCTTCAATCAGGACAAACGCAGATTCCACCTGATCCGCTGTGCCGCCACCTTGGGGGAGATCAGGGGCTTTGCCGAGCGGATGTCGCACCGACGAGATCGCCATGACGCGTGATCCACACGGAAGCGGCGGCCTGATTTTGCGGGCTGTTTTTTCGCCCGTATTGGCTGTCGCCGGCGCATACCTGGCGGGCATGCCGGAACCAGGAGAACTGCTGGGAACCCTGACTGCCGCCACGCTATGGGTTTTTCTGCTGGTCATTCAGTCGCTACGGCACTTCTCCCGCACGGGGCCGCAGTTGCAAACCGAGATCATGGAACATAACGCGGTGTATTCCGTTTATGCCCTGGCTCGACTGGTACTGTGGGCCTGGTTGTTATCTGTGGCCATGGGCTTCGCCGGCCTCACGCTCTATTTGTCGCTCACGGCAGCGCTGGAAATGCCAGCTTCGCCTTACCTGGGCGGCCTTTTTTCGATTCTGGGTATTGCCCTGATTTCTTCACTCCAGTTCTGCCGGCATCTGCTGTTTATTCCCAGCAGCATCGAGGCCTCTTCCAACTATCGAACCAGCCGTTTCTACGGCTTATGGTCCCAGTTGACACCTGCTCGCATCCTGGGGGCCCAAAGCCTGCTGTTGCTGGGGTTCCTGCTGAGCGCAATGTTGGGCTGCCGGGCTCTATTCCAGGATGAGCAGACCGGCGCGGCACTCGGGCTCGTGCTCATGAATACGGCGGTCCTGCTGCACTTCTGGCTCTGGCGGAATCCGGGTGAGCCGCAAGCGGTCAAGGCATCCCAGACCAGCGAGCGCCCGAACATCCTGCTCATCGGTGTGGATTCACTGCGCCACGATCGCTTGGGCAGCGCACGCAACCTGACGCCCAACCTCGACGCGCTTGCTCGTAAAGGCATTCAACTGACCCGCTGCTTCGTGCCTTGCGCACGCACAGCCCCCAGCCTGGCGTCCCTGTTGAGCAGCCGCTGGCCCCACATGCATGGCATTCGCGACAACTTTGCCAGCGCCGACGAGGCGGACTTGGGCCCCGCCCCCTTGCCGAGCCATCTCCGCGCCCATGGCTACCGCACGCTGGCCATCAGCGACTGGTGCGGGTCCGACCTCGGCAAATTTCCCTTCGGCTTCGAGGCCGTGGATCTTCCCGAGGACCAGTGGAATATCCGCTATCTGCTACGCCAAGGCCCCAAGGATCTAAGGCTGTTTCTCTCCCTCTTCACCCACAATCGCTTTGGACACCGCTTTCTCCCCGAGCTCTATTTCCTTGCCGGCATCCCCATGACCCAGAAGCTCGGCCTGACCACGCGCCGCGCCATCAGCCGATTTGCCCAGGACAGCAAGCAACCTTTTTTCATCAACCTCTTTGTATCCTCGACCCACGCGCCATTTGGGTCGGAATACCCGTACTACACCCGCTTTACCGACCCCGAGTACCGCGGCGATTCAAAATTTGTGATGGGGGGCTTGAGCGAACCCTTCGAGGTGGTGCACCGCCAGGGCCAGGGTAAAGCACAGTTTGATTTTGAGCAGATCATCAATCTCTATGATGGTTGCGCCCAGGCCTTCGACGACGAACTGAAGCACATCCTGGATCATCTTGCCGCTTGTGGCATGGAACAAAACACCATCGTGGCGGTATATAGCGATCACGGCATGGAGTTCTTCGAGAGGGAAACGTGGGGGCAAGGGAATAGCGTCATCGTCGACGAGGGAGCCCATATCCCGTTCGTGTTGAGCGCCCCCCACATTCAGGGCGGCAAGAAGATCGACGCCGTAACACGTAGCATAGACATCGCGCCGACCTTGCTTGATCTGATCGGACTTCCCATCCCGCCACAAATGCAAGGGACTTCCCTGCGCCCCATGATTGAGGATCCACAAACCGATCTCGACTTGGCCGCCTATTCAGAAACCGGCATCTGGTTCACCCGAGTACCCAGCCTCGAACCGGAACACATCCGCTATCCCGACCTGCCGGACCTCCTGGAGATTCCGGACAAAAAGATGGGCAGCATCACCATCAAGCGCAGCTGCAAGCAGCTCGTCATCGAAGCCAAAGATCGCATGATCTGCACGACACACTGGAAGCTGGTCCGCCAGCCCATGATCCACGGCATCGAATACAAGCTTTTCGACTTGTCTGCCGATCCCAGCTGTTTGCATGATGTGGCCACGCTGCATCCCGACACCCTGAATGAACTCAAACAGACCATGGAGCGCATGGTGGCCGAAGATCCGGCCATGCATGGTGCGAGAGGGGCGGGCGAATATAATGCAGCCTCTGACTGACCGGGCCAGCCACATGCGCGTGAGCGTAGTTATTCCCGCCTACAACGCCGCCCGCTTTCTACCCCAGGCGATCGAGGGTCTGAGGGCGCAAACCCATCCCGCGGATGAAATCATTGTTGTCGACGATGGCTCGACAGACGACTCCAGGCAGGTCATCGCGTCCCTCGGCGAGGGCATTACCTATATCCATCAGGAAAATGCCGGCGTTTCGGCCGCCCGCAACCGAGGCATCACCGTGGCCACCGGGGACATTGTGGCCTTTCTGGATGCGGATGATCACTGGCTGCCCGAGAAGATCGCCAAGCAATTGGCGGTATTCCAGGCGCAACCCAAGGTTGGCTTGGTGGCCAGCGACCGCAGCGACATAGATGCAAATGGCCGGGTTCTGCTGGACTCCCTATTCAAAAGGGAAGGCCTGGATGAACTGTTCCGCAACCTGGCCGGCCAACCCATTCCCCGCGCCTTCAGCCGCCTGGTAAAGACCAATTTCCTACCCACCAGCAGTGTCATGGTGCGCAAGTCGGCACTGGTCGAAGCCGGCTTGTTCGATACCGGCATTCGCTACGGAGAGGATCTGGAACTCTGGGCGCGTATCGCCGCGAAACATGCGGTCGTATGCCTTGCCGAAGTGCTGGTTCTCTATCGCCTGCATGACAGCAACGCCACCCAGCATACCGAGAGACTTCTCGCCGACATGGTGCGCGTGATGCAACGCATCCGCTCCTGGGGACAACAGCAGCTCCGCGAAGAAGGCGAAGATGCCGACGCCTTCGTCGCCAATGCATTTTGGGAGCTGGGTTATTGGCACTTCAATGCCGCGGCCCCCCGCAAGGCCCGGGAGGCCTTCCTTGCCAGTTTTCGGGAGCGTCCCACGCTGCGCGCGCTAACGTATGCCTGCCTGAGCTATCTCCCAGTAAAAACCATCAAGACCCTGCGATCCTTAAAACAACAGACGATTGGTTGAAATGTGAACCAGCCCCATCAAAAGAAGCACGTCCTTTATGTTGAGAATGGCATCGGCTATGGCGGCGCCATCATTTGCCTGCGCCATCTGGTAAGAAACCTTGATCGTTCACTTTATGAACCCATGGTCGTCACCGGGCTGGGGGGGCCGCTTTATCAGGAAATCGCCCGTGAAGCGCACTGGCGCCATATTCCCGATCTGCGCTTCGACACCGTCGGCATGAAACGTCGTCTCGGGAAGGCGACCTGGCCAGACAAACTGCCCGGCTCACGCTGGATCACCAACCAG
Source organism: Thiobacillaceae bacterium (assembly GCA_041752155.1). GTDB lineage: Bacteria > Pseudomonadota > Gammaproteobacteria > Burkholderiales > Thiobacillaceae > PFJX01. Next base: position 24,543 of record JBGSHR010000042.1, read on the forward strand.
ATCATTTCCCGCCTCGACGACCTTGGCAATTTCCTACCTTTCCTGCTCCAGTTGCTATGGACCGCATGGCGCTTCAAGGCCGATCTGATCCATGCCAACAACGAACCCCAGTGCAACAGGGCGTCCCTCATCGTCGGCAAGATACTGGGCATCCCGACGATCGCACATGTGCGCGGCGACCAGACCGGATCACGCTCCATGAACTGGTTTTACACGCTGCCGGACCATTTCATTCCCGTTTCCCAATGGGTCTCAACCAGCATCGGCAAGCTCGGCGTCCCTCCGGAAAAACGGACCTATATCTACGACGGCATCGAGTTGGACAAACTGGATGTCAACGCAGACGGTCGCGTCTTCAGAAAGCAGCACGGCATTCCGGAAGCAGCCTTTGTGGTTGGCCTGGTGGGCCTGTTGATACCCTGGAAAGGGCAACGCTTGTTTCTTGAGGCGGTCCGGCAACTCATCCCGGAAATGCCGGATGCCGTATTCGCCATCGTTGGCGGCACACCGGACGAATGCCAGCCCTACGAACGAGAACTGCGGGAAGACACAGAAAAACCCGATCTGCGCGGACATGTGATCTTCACCGGACACGTGAAGGAGATGACCACGCTCTACAACGGCCTGGATGTCGTGCTCTCTGCCTCCACCTCGCCCGAACCTCTTGGCACCATGATCATCGAGGCCATGACCATGGCCCGGCCGCTGATAGGCCCCAATCACGGCGGCGCAGTGGAGATGGTGAAGGATGACGAGACCGGCCTGCTCTTTCAAGCCAACGATGCGGTCAGCCTGGCGAGCAAAATACGGGATTTCCACCAAAGCCCCGAGTTGCGCGCCCGCCTGGGCAAGGCCGCCAGGGAACACGCCCTCAAGACCTTCGCGGTGGAAGAGCATGTCAGGCGTGTAACAGCCGTCTATCAACAGCTGTTTTCAACCAGCCCCCGTTAAACCCACTTAGGAAGGAATCTGGCCTTGTGTATTCAGGATGCAATCGGCGGTCTTCTGGCGCGCAAGGTGGCGGATCGCCCCATCTTCGTAGTGGGGGGCAGCCGCTCCGGCACCAGCGTGCTGCTGCATGCCTTGGGCAAACACCGGCGGATCTATAGTTTCAACGGCGAAGACCCATTCCTGACCGATATTGGCGGCATGGTCTTCAATCTGGAATTCGCGGACCAGCGCGAGATCGACTATTACCTCAACTCGCTTCAGATCAGCCACGCCCACATCTACAAGGCATTAAAGAAACTGGCATACGAAAGCGCCTTTGGTAAGCACTACGGACTCGGCAGCATGCTGCGCGCCACACTCAAGGGCTCGTTCAACCCATTGACCAAAACCCATTGGTGCGCAAAAACATTTCCGGTCAAGATCGTCTCGGAAGGACTGCTAAAGCTATATCCGGAAGCGCGATTCGTCATGATCCACCGCAGCGGCATTGATGTCGTCAACTCACGTACCCAGTTCCACGGCTTCAAAGAACTCGACTTCCGTAAACAATGCGAGGAATGGGCAAGAAGCGTCGATGATTTCGCCTACCTGGGCGAATTCAACCGCGCCATCTCAGTCAAGCACCGCGATCTGGTTGACGACCCGGAGACGGTCTTCCGGAACATCCAGAACTTCTTGAATCTGGAATACGATCCCGCACCCGCGCATTTTGCTGGCACCAACCAGATCCACCCTCTGTCGACAGTCGTCAACGAAGATAATGTGGATGTCCGTCAGGTGATGGCCAACCGTCCCCCAGTCCATGAAAACTGGTCTGAACAACAACGCGCCGTTTTCATTGAAGTATGTGCCGAGCCGATGAGACGGCTAGGCTATGACATCCCGTTTTGACCCGATGCCTTAACAGAACCGTTCTAGCGATGCAGTCCGATACTGCTGAAACGCTCCTGCAACTGCATACAGGCCTCATAAATATCCGGATGGATAGGCGGTTCGGGGTTTTTGCGTAAGGACCGAGCGTGGATCTTGCGCGTAATGAAGCTGGAATAATCCGCCAGCCCGATGAAGCGGAACACCGCCTCCATTGTGGGACTTGGATCCGTCACAAGATCCCCATAATGAATTACCAAAACGCGGCCATCCTTTTCCAAACCCTGTTCAAAAAACAAAACATTCCTGATATACCAGCGCAGCGCCGAGGCGCTCTCTGAATTCATATCCGGATAATTCAAGCGGCGCAACAAGGCCAGGGTTTCATCGGACAGGCCACGAGCAAACCAGCCGGTCACCGACATCGGATCATCAGCCATTTCCTGGACGCGCTCGGTAAAATCAGGAAAATTACGAACTGCGGAATTCACCGTATCGCGAAAATCCCGCACGACCCAGATGGCCTTGGCTGGGCTAAATTCATCCAGCATGGCTTTAATCTGTTCGGCTTCACATAACGCCTTGATTACAAAAAAAGGGAAGCGGGATGAATTAACAAGCGAATGGATGACGTCCCTGGGGAACATCTGGTAATCCCGGAACGCGCGCGGATCTGATTCATGATAGACATCCGTCTGACCGCTCCAGTCAAGGCACTCAATAAGCATATTGGTACCTGACCGCTGGGCGCCGGAGATAAAGACACGAGTATGATCGCTCACCGGCCTGAAGTGCTGTCGCAGATGCTTAACACCACGCCAGAGCATCATCTCCGCGCGGAACCTAAGATCGCGCACATCCCGATTGGATGATTGGAATTCCGAGGAAAGCACTTTATTTACCATGGCGACTCTTAAGGCAAATCCGGACAAAAACGGCACCATGGATTTTTGGTATTGCCTATCGCCTCCGCCCCTTCAGCAGGAGCCGATTCGGGCTGGACCACACCGCTCGTATCTTTTTTATCGCTGCTGGTTACCTTGCTTTCACCACTTTCTACGCTAGCTGGCGAATTCTCCGGCTGACCATCCGCAGACTTGACACCGGCAGCCGGCCCCTCTCCTGATCCAGCGCTTTGCTCGGCGTTGGCAGGCCCAGCAGTCTTTGACACCGGCTCCGGATATGGCAGCACACCACCTAATTTCGTATACCGCCGCTGTAGCGCCTTGCTATCTGGCACTTGGCGCAATCCTTCTGTAATCACCGCCAGCGCCTCGTTATTCATTTTGAATTTCACATACCAGTCCGCCTGGGCCAGATAGCCACTCGTAAAACCGGGGTTAAGCTCCACCGCCTTTTTAAAATCCGCCAGCGCCAAAAACGCTTTGTCGCCACTCAAATAAAGCCGACCCCGACTCATATAAACATCCGGCATCAGAGAAAATTCCTGATGGGCATGGTCAAACATGTATTTATAGTTCGCGAGCGCTTGATTTCGATAATAAATTCTATCTTGCTTATCGGGGAGCCGATAGGACCGAGCAGCGAAATTCATCCCGGCGCAATAGTGATGAACATGCTCGAAATCCTTCCCCAACAACTGAAACCAGTAGGTGTATTCCGCGCTGTTCACCGCGCTCGTCATCTTCACCTTACAATAAGGGGGCAATGACCTGAACTCTTCATCTGTTGGTATCCAGGGAAGAACCGCCCAGGCCTTACCGCAAAATACCACCAAGAGTAGAATAATCAGGCGCGCGTATAACGTTTTCAACATTTTTTTCCTTTCGATGGCCCCACATGCAGATTGCCACCTGGAACGTCAATTCTCTCAAGGTCCGCCTGCCTCAACTATTGGATTGGTTACCCGTCAACCAGCCCGATGTAATCTGTCTGCAGGAGACCAAACTCACGGATGATGCATTTCCCGTGACGGACATCGTCTCGGCGGGTTATCACGTCGCTTTCTCTGGCCAAAAAACATACAACGGCGTCGCCCTCATCAGCAAATCCCCGCTGATGGATATCAATGCCGGCATTCCCGGTTTCGTTGACGAACAAAAACGCGTGCTGGCCGCCACTGTAGACGGGGTCCGCGTGATATGCGTCTATATCCCCAACGGTCAATCCATCGACTCGGATAAATACCAGTACAAGCTCGCCTGGCTCGACGCGCTCATTGAGTGGCTCAAGTCAGAGATGCGGCGTTATCCACGCCTGGTGCTCACGGGCGACTATAACATCGCACCGGAAGACCGGGACGTGCATGATCCCGCCGCCTGGGAAGGCAACGTGCTGGTCTCGCCGCCGGAACGCGAGCGTTTCCAGGCCCTGCAAGCCCTGGGCCTGCAAGACGCCTTCCGCCTGTTCGAGCAGCCGGAAAAAAGCTTCAGCTGGTGGGACTACCGCGCCGCCGGTTTCCGCCGCAATCTGGGCTTGCGCATCGACCACATTCTGCTTTCATCGGAATTGGCCCGGCACTGCAAGAGCTGCGTTATCGACAAGGCCCCGCGCAAGCTGGAAAGGCCCTCCGACCACACCCCCGTGATCGCCGAACTGAAGCTGGACTGATACCTCCAAGGAGGCACTACCCCGTCGCTGCATATAGTGCTACGGTTAAAACTTAGCACTACATCTAGCGCACAAACCATCGGAGGATGCCATGCAGGAAGCCCTATTCCCCGAACTCGCCGACCAGGCCATCTCCGGCGAGATCCTCCTGGAGAAATACGCCAAGGGCGACGAAAGGACCGTCACAGACGTGCGTCTGCGAGTGGCGCGGGCCTTGGCCTCCAACGAGGACAAGAAGCAGCGCGCGGCCTGGGAGAAACGCTTTTTCGACGCCATGGAGGACGGCTTCATCCCCGGCGGGCGCATCAACTCCGCCGCCGGCACCGAGCTCCAGGCCACCCTCATCAACTGCTTCGTCCAGCCGGTGGGCGACTCCATCTCCGGCGAGTCGGACGGCCGGCCCGGCATCTACTCCGCCCTCCAGGAGGCCGCCGAAACCATGCGCCGGGGCGGCGGCGTGGGCTACGACTTCTCCACCATCCGCCCCAAGGGCGCCCTGGTGAAGGGCACCCAGTCCCGGGCCAGCGGGCCGGTGTCCTACATGCGCGTGTTCGACCGTTCCTGCGAGACGGTGGAATCCGCCGGCGCCCGGCGCGGCGCCCAGATGGGCGTGCTGCGCTGCGACCACCCGGACGTGGAGACCTTCATCCACGCCAAGGACGTGGGCGACCTGCGCAACTTCAACATCTCCGTGGGGGTCACCGACGCCTTCATGCAGGCGGTGCAGGACGACAGCGAGGTGGAACTCATCCACCGCGCCGAACCCGGCGATGAACAGAAGGCGGCCGGCGCCTACCGGCGCGCCGACGGCATCTGGGTGTACCGCAAGCCCAAGGCCCGGGAGCTGTGGGGCCAGATCATGCACTCCACCTACGACCACGCCGAACCCGGCGTGCTGTTCCTGGACCGCATCAACCAGGACAACAACCTGAGCTACTGCGAGACCATCGAGGCCACCAACCCTTGCGGTGAACAACCCCTGCCCCCCTACGGCTGCTGCTGCCTGGGTTCCATCAACCTGACCCGCTTCGTGAAGTCGGAATTCTCGCCCCAGGCCGAATTCGACTTCCCCGGCCTGGCCCGGGTGGTGGCGGTGGCGGTGCGCGCCCTGGACAACGTGCTGGACCTCACCGCCTGGCCCCTGGACAAACAAAACGCCGAGGCCCAATCCAAGCGCCGCATCGGCCTGGGCTTCACCGGCCTGGGCGACACCCTGGTCATGCTCGGCCTGCGCTTCGACGACCAGCCGGCCCTGGCCTTCGCCGGCCGGGTGGCGGAGTTCATGCGCGATACCGCCTACCAGGCCTCGGTGGAGCTGGCCCGGGAACGGGGCGCCTTCCCCCTGTTCAACGCCGACCTGTATCTCTCCGGCAGCAACTTCGCCTCGCGCCTGCCCACCGAGCTCAAGGCCGCCATCCGCCGGCACGGCATCCGCAACAGCCACCTCCTGTCCATCGCCCCCACCGGCACCATCTCCCTGGCCTTCGCCGACAACGCCAGCAACGGCATCGAGCCCCCCTTCTCCTGGTACTACACCCGCAAGAAGCGCATGGCCGACGGCGGCACCAAGGAATACCAGGTGGAGGACCACGCCTACCGCCTGTACCGGGAACAGGGCGGCGACATGGCCAACCTGCCGGCGGGCTTCGTCACCGCCCTGGAGATCTCCGCCCTGGCCCACATGAACATGGTGGCGGCGGTGGCCCCCTTCGTGGATTCCGCCATCTCCAAGACCGTCAACGTGCCGGAGACCTACCCCTTCGACGAGTTCCAGAACCTGTACATGGCCGCCTGGAAGGCCGGCCTCAAGGGCATCACCACCTACCGGCCCAACGCCGTGCTGGGCAGCGTGCTGTCGGTGGAGCCGGAGAAGGCCGCGCCCCAAGACTTCCAGATCAACGACGTGAACCGCCGCATCGAGATCAAGACCCTGCCCGCCCCGGTGCTGGAAAGCCTGAAATGGCCCGGCCGGCCCAAGCTGCCCGGCGGCAACCCGTCCTGGAGCTACATGCTGGACTACCCCCAGGGCAGCTTCGCCCTGTTCGTGGGCCACGTGGAAAACGGCGGCGGCCACGCCTTCCCCTTCGAGGTGTGGGTCAACGGCGCCGAGCAGCCCCGGGGTCTGGGCGCCCTGGCCAAGACCCTATCCATGGACATGCGCGCCAACGACCGAGCCTGGCTGAAATTGAAACTCGACACCCTGGCCAAGACCCGGGGCGACGACGCCTGCTCCCTGCCCATGCCCCCGGACGGCGAGGTGAAGCCGGTGCCCAGCATCGTCGCCGCCGTGGCCCGCATCGTGCACTGGCGCCTGGACGAACTCGGCGCCCTGGACGTGGACGGACCCACTCCGGTGCTGGACGCCCTATTCAGCCTCAAGGAACCCAAGACCGGCACCGACGGCACCCTGTCCTGGACCGTGGACGTGAAGAACCCCCACACCGACGACGACTTCGTCCTGGGCCTCAAGGAGATCACCCTGCCCGACGGCGTCACCCGCCCCTACTCCCTCTGGCTCTCCGGCGACTACCCCCGCGCCCTGGACGGCCTGTGCAAGATCCTGTCCCTGGACATGCGCGTCATCGACCCGGCCTGGATCGGCATGAAGCTGCGCAAGCTCACCAACTACATGGAGCCCCTGGGCGACTTCATGGCCAAGCTCCCCGGCTCGGAAAAGTCCCAGACCTGGCCGTCGACGGTCGCCTACATGGCCCAGCTCATCATCCACCGCCACGCCATGCTCGGCCTGCTCACCGAGGACGGCCTGCCCATCCAGCAGATGGGCATCCTGCAAGAACCCACCGCCACCCCCGGCCAGCCGGTCGCCGCCATGCCCGCCATGAAGGGCAAGCGCTGCAAGGAATGCGGGAATGAGACGGTGATCAGGAAGGACGGGTGTGATTTCTGTACGGCGTGCGGGGCGGTGGGGGCGTGCGGGTAAGCGGGAACACGTTCGCCCGATGCGGGCTTGGCGCCCATGAAAAAGCGGGGTTCCCCCCTTTGCAAAGGGGGGCAGGGGGGATTTAGCGGAGGCTGCATACCCGCCTGCGGTAGACATCCCTCCCTGCGTCATCCCGGCCCAGGCCGGAACCCAGGTTTTGCATGGGGTGCGCTGAATGACCCGGGGTGCAGAGCAACGACCGGTTGGCCGGGGGCGCCCGGCAACGCGTCCCTTTTCTTGTCCGGCCAAGAAAAGGAACCAAAAGAAAGCCGCCCCGCTTCCGCCGAAACCCCGTGCGTGCCCCCATTGCGCGGGCGGCGAAAGAACTCGCCTACGGCTCAGACAGCTTTCGCCGGCCTTCGGCTTCCCCGCGCAACGGCGTCACACCCGGCGGCGTCAGAGGGGGTTGGGCGCATCTGCGAAGTGATGAGGTAGGATTGCCGGAAAGCAGCCGGACGGTGTGCCGTATTTCTTGAAACGAATACGCCATGTATCCGCGAGAACAGCCAGAAATAACGTGGGAGAAACGAATGAATAGTGGTGTTACACCGCAGCTTCGCCAAGATTACACGTCAAATTTGATGCCTACTTCACGTTAGCCACCTGAAATGCTCACTACTGGCAATCTCCAGCACCAATTCACACGTTTCGGGCTTTCGCTATTTGAGGGTGTCGTCGTCACGCTAGCTGTCGCCCTAGTGTCTTTCGGCATTGGTTATCCGGCCCGCACTTGGCCATCTGGGGTTTTTGAGTCGCTTTTGGCGTTTTCATTCTTCGCATCCTTCTTTTTTCGCCGAAAGACCCACTTGCGAGGGGCAGAAACTATTGCACTTGCCCAAAGCAAAGTCACCGCATGGCATCGTTTATGGGGTTTTGTTATCGCTGCCATAGCGGCCTTTGTGATTGGTCTTATCGTGAGAGGTGTCGCATGAAATTAGCGTCAGTGGCCAGCTAACCCTGCGCTCAAGCGGGACTGGCTTACAGCGGGCTTTCGCCCGCTGTAAGCCAGTCCGTAGGTTGGGCTGCCAAGCCCAACATTTCAAACATCGACCGTTGGGCAACACTTCGCTTTTGCCCAACCTACAACGGCTGGTGGGTCCTGGGCGGATAAGCGCAGCGCAATCCGCTGCCGTTCACCCCCTCTGACGCCGCCGTGTGGGTCGCCGTTGCGCGGGGAAGCCGAAGGCCGGCGAAAGCTGTTTGAGCCGCAGGCGAGTTCTTTCGCCGCCCGCGCAATGGGGGCACGCACGGGGTTTCGGCGGAAGCGGGGCGTGTTTTCTTTGGTTCCTTTCTTTGCACGAGCAAAGAAAGGGACGCGTCGCCGGGCGCCCCCGGCCAACCGGCCTGTGCAGACCGATACGGGTTGATCAACCCGCACAAGAAAGCCACCGGCACAGCTAATCCAGCCCGCGCCCCCCTAGCCCCCCTTTTTCAAAGGGGGGAACGAGGCTGCCTAGCAAACCGGGTCGGCACTCAAAACACCGAATCCCGGTTTACCGGTAAACCGCCAGCCCCGCGATGCGCCCCTCGATCTCCTTCACCATGGCCTGATAGGCCGGCTGCCCC
>JBGSHR010000043.1:0-2005 GCA_041752155.1 Thiobacillaceae bacterium
CTGCACAAGGACGGCAAGGCCGCCGAAGCCATGCCCTGGCTCACCCGGGCGGCCGAGGCCGGCGACATCGCCGCCCAGAACAACCTGGGCGTGATCTACGAGCAGGGCAACGGCGTGGGCAAGGACCCGGCGGCGGCGGCCAAGTGGTATCGCAAAGCCGCCGAGGCCGGCGACAAGGTGGCCCAGAACAACCTGGGCGTGCTGTATCGGGACGGCGTGGGGGTGGAGAAAAATCTCGACGCATCCCGGACCTGGTTCCAGAAATCCGCCGATCAGGGTTATCCCAAGGCCCAGCTCAATCTGGGTCAGCTCTACGAAAAACTGGCCCAGCCGGCGGCGAAGTGAGCCGGCCCACATCAGCCAGCCAACGACTTTTCGGGCGAACGCCATGAACCCAAGCCTGCGGGAAGCCATCGACCGCCAGCGCCAGATCCTCAAGGACTGGCTATCCGCCTCGCTCGAGATCCTGGCCCATGACTGCCGCGCCGTCTGGCCCGACCGCCAGGCCCTGGAGACCCGCCTGACGGCGGCCATGGTGGAGCTACCCCACGGCAAATACCTCTACGTGCTGGACGCCCGGGCCCACCAGATCACCGCCAACATTTCCCGCGCCGGCCGCCAGGAAGAACAGTTCGGCCGGGACCGAGGCGAGCGGCCTTACCTGGCCGAGGCCCTGGCCGGCAACCGGTTTTCCCTGTCGGAGGCCTACATCAGCCGCAATGCCCGCCGTCCGTCCCTGACCGCGGTGCAGCGCATCGAGAGCGAGCAGGGAGAGCTACTGGGGTTTCTCGGCGCCGACTTCGACCTGCGCGAGCTGCCCAATACCCAAGCCCTGTTCCAGCAACCCGGCCAATGGATGCAATTACGCGGCGACCCGGCGATCCGGGCCGGCCTGTTCCATCAAGAACGGGCGGTGAGCCCCATGGACGAGCACATCGACGAGGTGCTGGCGCTGTTGACCGAGCTGATGACCATGCATGGGGTATTCCACGGCAAGCTGCATTTCTCCAGCTCCCGCGCCACCCTGTGGACCCTGGACGACCCCTACCGTTACCGCATCCACGGCATCAGCGACCTGACCGACGCCGACCTGTGCCTGGCCTACCCCCACTGCCCCTACCCGGAACAAGCCGTGGTACCCCAGGACGCGGTGCAGCGGGTGTTGCGCGTGTTCCGCGAACTGCGCTTCATGGACGAAACCCTCTATCTCCGCTCCGGCTCCCTCAACCTGTTCAACGGCATCGTCGGCCTGACGTTTTCCTGCGACGGCTCCCACTACATGCCCTGGGACGAGTTCCTCGACAAGAATCTGGGGTTCTGGCTGGGCACCTCGGCATAACCCCCCGTTTCAGTGGGCATCATGCACCGGCTCTCCGCCATGGGCATCACAGGTAGCCAGCAGCCCGGCCTTTTCCTCCTCGGATAGACCCGGCAGCATCCCCACCACGGTGGCCAAAGGCGCGCCGCTCAATTTCGCCGCCTCCAGCACGTCGTCCGGCAGGGCCGGATCATCCACGCCGTTGCCCAGATGGCGCGCCGTGTTCACCGCCAGCCTGGCCATGCGCGCCCGCATGCCCTCATCGCCGCGCACCAGATGCTTGATGAGCTGAGGCAGGTTCCAGTCCTCGATCAGATGCAGCGTGATCTCCTGGAAGGCGAAGCCGCAAGCCTGGCGCTGGGCCTGTTCGCTACGCGTGGCGTGGCCACTCTTGAGTTCGTCCAGGGCTTTCTGGGGCAGTGCCGGGGCGAAGGCCCACAGTTCGATCTCGCCGGCATTGGCCAGCAGAGCGGCCATGGCCAGCTCGCCCGGATCCAGGTCGTGACGCAAGCTCCCCCAGGCCATGGAAATCCGCGCCGCCAGTGAGGAGCGCGCCTCGCAGTCCATGAATCCGGCGTTGTCCTCGCCGGCCTCGGGCGCCGACTCGATCTGCTCCCGGAACGCCTGGGTGCCCAGAGCCATCACCACCCCCAGAGGCGTGGTGATGTCGCGGGCCATGCGGCGCGG
>JBGSHR010000044.1:0-1709 GCA_041752155.1 Thiobacillaceae bacterium
TGCCGAGCAAGAACAGCAGCGGCGCGGTCATCATGGAAAGCACCATGGCGGCCAGTACGGTCTGGTATTGCTCCCCCGCCACCAGGCCGCTGGCCAGGGCCAGGCCCAAGAGCACGAAACCGAACTCGCCCCCTTGGGCCAGGCCGCTGCCCACCCGCACCACCACCGGCCAGGACTGGGTGAACAAGCCGGTCAACAGGGCCACCACCAATAGCTTGCCCAGGATCAACAGCACCAGGATGCCCAGCACCTCATCCCAGTGGCGCGCCACCTCATGCAGGTTGAGCATGAGCCCGACGGTGACGAAGAACAGCCCCATCAGGACATCGCGGAACGGACGGATATCCGCCTCCACCTGGTAACGGTATTCGGTTTCGGCGATCAAGACCCCGGCAAGAAAGGCCCCCAACGCCAGGGACAGCCCGGCCTGATCGGTAACGTAGGCCAGGCCCAGGGTCACCAGCAGGACATTGAGCATGAACAACTCGCTGGACTTGGTCTGGGCCACCCAGTGGAACCAGGGGCGCATCAGCTTCTGCCCCAGGGCCAGGATCAGGGCCAGGACCAGCACGGCCTTGAGCGAGGCGTACAGCAGGGCCTCCGCCAGGCCGTCGCTCTGGGCCAGGGCCGGCACGAAGATGATCAGGGGCGCCACGGCCAGGTCTTGGAACAGCAGGATGCCGAGGATCAAACGCCCGGGCTCGCTGTCCAGTTCATCCCGTTCCACCAGCAGCTTGCTGACGATGGCCGTGGAAGACATGGCCAACACCCCGCCCAGGGCCAGGCCCGCCTCCCAGGACAGATCCAGCACCAGGCCCACGGCCATGACGATGAACATGGTGATGCTCACCTGCAACCCGCCCAGGCCGAATACCGCCTGGCGCATGGACTTGAGCCGGGACAGGGAAAACTCCAGACCGATGGAGAACATCAGGAACACCACGCCGAACTCCGCCAGACGGGCGGAGGGAGATTCCGCATCCACATGGGGAATGAACGGGCCGATGCCGATGCCGATCAGCACATAGCCGAGCAACGCGGGCAGGCCCGCGGCCTTGAGGCCGGCCACGGCAAACACGCCGGTGGCGAGCAGGATCAGGGTCAATTCCAGGGTCGTGGGCATGGGGTACTTGCGATGCTTGCTAGAGCCGCCTCGGATGAATGGCTATACTTCCCGGCCATTATGACATCTCACACCCCCAGCCCCGCCGACATCCTGTCCATGGCGCGCCGAACCCTGGAAATCGAGGCCGAAGCGATCGCCAACCTGGTCAGCGGTGTCGATGACGCCCTGCTCAAGGCCGTGGAAACCCTGCTCGCCTGCCATGGCCGGGTGGTGGTATCCGGCATGGGCAAATCCGGCCATGTGGGCGGCAAGATCGCCGCCACCCTGGCCAGTACCGGCACGCCGGCCTTCTTCATGCACCCGGCCGAGGCCAGTCACGGCGACCTGGGCATGATCACCGGCCAGGACGTGGTGCTGGCCCTGTCCAATTCCGGCGAGAGCCCGGAGATCGCCAGCATCGTCCCGCTCATCAAGCGACGCGGCGCCAAGCTCATCAGCATGACCGGCAATCCGGAATCCACCCTGGCCAAGGCGGCGGACATCCACCTCAATGCCAGCGTGGCCCAGGAGGCCTGCCCCCACAATCTGGCCCCCACCGCCAGCACCACCGCCGCCCTGGCCCTGGGCGACGCCCTCGCGGTCG
>JBGSHR010000045.1:0-15130 GCA_041752155.1 Thiobacillaceae bacterium
ATACAAAACCCGCCCGGCCTGGCGGAAATCCGCGCGGCGCTGCGGGAAGGCCGCGACGGCAGGGCGCTGCTGCGCAATTACCGCAAGGATGGCAGCCCGTTCTGGAATGAGCTGATCGTCACCCCGGTCCATGACGCCAACGGCAAGCTCACCCATTTCATCGGCATCTCCCAGGATGTCAGCGAGCGTCAGGAGGTGGCGGATGCGCTGAGGCGCTACGAGTTCATGGTCAACGCCGTGGCGGACATGATGAGCGTGGTCAACCGGGAGCATCGCTACGAGGCCGTCAACGACCAGTGGTGCGACCAGTTCGGCAAGAGCCGGGCGGAGGCCATCGGCACGTCCTTGCTGGAGATCTGGGGCGAGACGGACTACCGGGAGGCCATTGCGCCGCCGCTCAAGCAATGTTTCAGCGATCGCCGACCCCATACTCTGCGGGCAAGCTTCGCGCTGCCCAGGCTGGGGCGGCGGGAATTCAGCATCACCTACTACCCCTACGGCGAAGGCGCCCAGGGGGCGGAATTCGTGGTGGTGGTGACCCGCGACGTGACCGAACAAGTCCTCGCCGAGCGGGCCCTGCAGCAGAGCGAGGAGAACCTGCGCGCCACCCTGGAATCCACGGCGGACGGCATCCTGGTGGTGCGCAAGGATGGCGGCATCGCCTTCGCCAACCGGCGTTTCGCCGAGATGTGGCGCATCTCCGAGGAACTGATGCTCCCGGGGCGGCTGACCTCGAACTTGCAGGACCATGTGGAAGGCCAGTTGGCCGATCCGGCGGAGTTCCGGGCCAGGCTCAAGGCCATCTACGCATCGGATGACGAGGTGCAGGACACCCTGTTGTTCGCCAACGGCCGGGTGTTCGAGCGCAACTCCAAGCCCATGCTGAAGGCGGGGCGCAACGAAGGGCGTGTCTGGAGCTTCCGCGACATCACCGCCCGCACCTGGTCCGAGACGGCCCTGCGGGCCAGCGAGACGCGTTTGCGTACCCTGCTGGACAACATACTGGACGGCATCATCGTCATCGACGGCAAGGGCCTCATCGAAAGCTTCAACCCGGCCGCCGAGCGCATCTTCGGCTACCAGGCGGAAGAGGTGCTGAACTGCAACATCAGCATGCTCATGCCCGAGCCCTACCGCAGCGCCCACGACGGCTACCTCCAGCATTACCAGGACACCGGCCATGCGCGCATCATCGGTATCGGCCGGGAGGTGACCGGGCGGCGCAAGGACGGCAGCGTCTTCCCCATGGATCTGGCGGTGAGCGAAATGCTCATCGACGGCCGCCGCGTCTTTACCGGCGTGGTGCACGACATCACCGCGCGCAAGCAGGTGCAGTCCGAACTGGTCCTGGCCAAGGAGGAGGCGGAGCGGGCCAGCCGCGCCAAGAGCGAGTTTCTCTCCAGCATGAGCCACGAGTTGCGCACGCCCATGAACGCCATCCTGGGCTTCGCCCAACTGCTGTAGATCGACCGGGCGCTGGGCGACGAGCAGGCGGATAGCGTGCGGGAGATCCTCAAGGCCGGGCGGCATCTGTTGGAACTGATCAACGAGGTGCTGGACCTGTCACGCATCGAGGCCGGCAAACTTGCCCTGCGCATGGAACCGGTGGCGCTGGACGAGCTTATCGACGAGTGCGTCACGCTGGTGGAGCCAAGCGTCCTGCGCCAAGGCCTGAACTTGAGCCGCCATGTGGCCCCCTGCATCAATCGCCGGGTCCTGGCGGACCGGCTGCGCCTCAAGCAGGTCCTGCTCAACCTGCTGACCAACGCCATCAAGTACAACCGCGTCGGCGGCGAAATCCAGATCACCTGCGATATTCTCGGAAACGGTCGGGTGCGCATCTCGGTCCGGGATAGCGGCCCGGGTCTTTCCCCGCAGCAACAGGCCGAGTTGTTCACCGCCTTCCACCGGCTCGGTAGGGAAAATAGCGCCATCGAGGGCACCGGGATCGGCCTGGTGATCAGCAAGCGCCTGGTGGAGTTGCAGGGCGGCGCCATCGGCGTGGACAGCCAGGTCGGGGAGGGCAGCACTTTCTGGATCGAACTGCCCGAGGCCGAGTCGGCCAACGAGAACCCCGATGCCGAGGCCGGCTCGGCCGCCAGGACGGAGGAGGACGTGGGCGCCTTGCCGCCGGCCCAGGCGCGACGCCACAAGGTGCTGTACGTGGAGGACAATCCGGCCAATTTGCGCCTGGTGGAACAGATCCTGTCGCGCCGCGGCGATATCCATCTGCTATGCAGCGAAGAACCCATGCGAGGCCTGGAAATGGCCCGGACGGAGCAGCCCGAATTGATCCTGCTGGATATCAACCTGCCGAACATGGATGGCTACGAGGTATTGCAGCGCCTGCAGGCGGACCCGGCCACCCGGGCGATCCCGGTGGTCGCCATCAGCGCCAATGCCATGCCGGTGGATGTCGCCCGCGGCCTGGAGGCGGTTTCCTGGCCTATCTGACCAAGCCTGTCGACCTGGCCCGCCTGCGCCAGGCGGTGGATCGGGCCCTGGAGGACAAGGAGACATGAGCAGGATGCCGCCATCGGGGCTTGAGCCATGACCGGACTTGATGGCGCCCTTTCGGTGCTGCCCCGGCTCGCCGATCACCTGCCCGCCTTGATCTCCTATGTGGACAAGACCGGACGCTATGTCTACGTCAATGCCACCTATGCGGACTGGCTCGGCAAGGAGGTGGAGCAGATCATCGGCCGGCCGGTGAACGAGATCCTTCCCCAGGATGCTTATGCCCGGATTCAGCCCGAACTGGAGCGGGCCTTGGCCGGAGAGCGGCGCAGCTTCGACGTGCGCATCTCCTATCCGGACGGCAAGGAACGCCAAATTCAGGTGCAGTACATCCCCGACCTGGGAGATCGCGGCGAGGTGCGCGGCATCTGCGCCCTCATCGGCGATGTGACCGAAGCCCGGGGCATGCAGGCGCAACTGGTGGAATCCGAGGCCTTCCTGCGTGCCATCTTCGAAAATGCCCAGGATGGCATGTTGCTGGCCTCCATCGAGACCCATTACTTTGTCATGGCCAATCCGGCCATCTGCCGCATGCTGGGCTACAGCGAGGCGGAGCTGTTGGGGCGGCGGCCGGAAGATATGCACAGCCCCGAGGTTCTGCCGCGGGTCCAGGCCCACATCGAGCGGATG
Source organism: Thiobacillaceae bacterium (assembly GCA_041752155.1). Lineage (GTDB taxonomy): Bacteria > Pseudomonadota > Gammaproteobacteria > Burkholderiales > Thiobacillaceae > PFJX01. The sequence continues at coordinate 3,148 of JBGSHR010000045.1, forward strand.
AAACAGGGGAATTTCGCCCTGGAACCGGCCATGCCTTTCCTGTGCAAGGACGGCCGCACCCTCTACGCCGACGTGAGCGCCTCCTTTGCCAGCGTGCGCGGCATGCCCTGCCTGCTGGGCATCTTCCGGGATGTCAGCGAACGGGTCGAGGCGGAGCGCGTCATGGCGGAAAGCCAGGCCCTGAATCAATCCCTGCTGCGCCTGTCGCGCCGCCTGGGGCAGGCCCGGGCCTATAAGGATATCGCCGCCGCGTTGCGCGACGAGATCGCGGCCAGCATCGGTTACCGCAATGCCTGGGTCTTCGTGGCGGAAGAAGACGGCCGCCATTACCAGCTCATCTCGGCGGGGGGCGAGGTCATCGAGGAGGTGCTGGATCACCCCAAGATCAAGCGCCTGGATATGCAGGGCGACCCTTACCTGCGCGAGCTCTCCCAGGCTGATTCCCTCGTCGTGGTGGAAGACATGCGCAGCGATCCGCGCACCGACAAAAAGATGGTGGCGATAGCCGACAACCGCAGCAGCGTCCATGTCCCCATCCGCCTGGGCGATCGCCGGGTGGGCCTGATCGGCACCGGCAGTTTCGGCGCCGAGGGGGTGCGGGTGCCGAACCAGGCCCAGTTGGACTATCTGTTATCCCTGGCCAACCACGTGGCTACCGCCATAGACCGCATCCAGTTCCTGGATCAGCGTCAGCGCAATGAGGAAGTGCTGCGTCAGGAACGCGGCTTCGTCAATGCCATCCTGGACAATGCCGGCGCCCTCATTCTGGTGCTGGACCGGGAAGGGCGCATCCGCCGTTTCAACAAGGCCTGCGAGGATTTGAGCCGCTACAGCTTCGCCGAGGCGGCGGGGCGCTGCCCCTGGGATTTCCTGTTGTTGCCCGAGGAACGCGAGCGCGTGCGCGCGCAAACCTTCCTCGCCCTGGCGGAAAATGCCCGTTCCACGGGCAGCGAATACGCCAATCATTGGCTCTCCAAGGACGGTGAGAAGCGCCTGATCCAGTGGCATAACACCCCGTTGTTCGATACGCGGGGGCAGGTGGAGTACGTGGTCGCCATCGGCATCGATGTGACCGAAAAACGCCTGGTGCAAGAGGCCCTCAAGCGCAGCCAGGAAACCTATGCCCGCGCCGAGGCCATCGCCCATATCGGCTCCTGGGACTGGGACATCGCCAGAGGCGCGCTGCATTGGACCGATGAGATCTATCGCATCTTCGGTCTCACCCCCCAGTCCTTCGACGCCACCTACCAGGCCTTCCTGGAGGCCATCCACCCCGAGGACCAGCAGCGGGTCATCGATGCGGTGAACGCCTGCGTGGCGGATGCCGCCACGCCCTACAGCGTGGAGCATCGCGTGGTGTGGCCGGGCGGCCAGATACGCGTGGTGCATGAGCGCGGCAAGGTCTACCGGGACGCCGCCGGCACGCCGCTGCGCATGATCGGCACGGTGCACGACATCACCGAGCGCAATCAGGCGGAGCAGGAACTGGAGCGCCATCGCGATCACCTGGAAGACCTGGTGCGGGCGCGCACGGCGGAAGTGCTGCAAGCCAAGCACGAGGCCGAGCAGACCGGGCGGATGTTGCGCACGGTGCTCGATGCGGCGCCGTTCCGTATCTTCTGGAGGGACCATGAAGGCCGTTACCTGGGCTGCAACCGTTTGTTCGCCGAGGATGCCGGCAAGCATGCGCCGGAAGAACTGGTCGGCTTGAGCGATTACGACATGCCTTGGAGCGCAAGCGCGGAGCTGTATCGCCAGGACGATGCGGCCGTGATCGCCAGCGGCCGGCCCAAGCTCGATTTCGAGGAGCCCATGGACCTGCCGGATGGTTCGCGCATCTGGCTGGAAACCAGCAAGGTACCCCTGCGGGATGCGGCGGGCAGCGTGGTCGGCATCCTCGGGGCCTTCACGAACATCACCGATCGCAAGCAGGCGGAAATAGCCCTTCAGGTCGCGAAGGAAGAAGCGGAGCGGGCCAACCTGGCGAAATCCGAGTTCCTGTCGCGCATGAGCCACGAGCTGCGCACGCCGCTGAACGCCATCCTGGGGTTCTCCCAGTTGCTGGAGAGCGATACCCTGCAGCCGCTGATGGCCCAGCAGCGCGACAGCGTGGGCGAGATCCTGCATGCCGGCGGGCACTTGCTGGAACTGATCAACGAGGTGCTGGACCTGTCGCGCATCGAGGCCGGCAAGCTGCAAGTGAGTTTGGAGACGGTGAGGCTCGCCGCGGTGATCAAGGCCTGCGTGGGCCTGATCCAGCCCTTGGCCGAGGGCAAGGGTATCCGCCTGGTCGACGTCAACGGCACGTGCTGTGATTGCGCGGTGCGGGCCGACCATACCCGGCTGCGCCAAGTGCTGCTCAACCTCCTGTCCAACGCGGTGAAATACAACCGCCCCCACGGGACGGTGACCCTGACCTGTTCCTGCCAGGGCGACACTGTGCGCATCGGCGTCCGCGACACCGGCGCGGGCCTCACCGCCGAGCAACAAGGCCGCTTGTTCACCCCCTTCGAACGCCTGGATGCGGACAAGACCTCCATCGAGGGTGCCGGCATCGGTCTGGCCCTGAGCAAGCGCCTGGTGGAGTTGATGCACGGCGAGATCGGCGTGGAGAGCGAGGTGGGGGTGGGCAGCACCTTCTGGATCCAGTTGCCGGCATCGGCCTCTGTCGCGGAACTGGCGCCGCTTCCCGCCCCGGCGCCGGAGCATTGGGATATTCTGGTCATCGAAGACATTCCGGCCAATCTGCGGCTGCTGGAACGCATCCTCGGACGGCGCGGCGACCTCCAACTGCTGGGCGCCCACGACGCCAGGGTGGGGCTGGAGCTGGCCCTGGCGCACCGGCCGGCGCTGATCCTGCTGGACATGGAGATGTCCGGGGTGGATGCGGCAAAGGTGCTGGCGCGGCTGAAGGCCGGCGAGGAGACGCGGGATATCCCGGTCATCGGTCTGGGGGCGGGTGCCCTGGCCAAAGAGGTGGGTCGGAGCGGCGGCCTGGCGGATTATCTGCTGCGCCCCCTCGACGTGAACCGGGTGTTCCAGGCTATCGACCAGCAGTTGCGCGCACGTGGCGCCCCGAAAGGAGTCCATCCCCATGACTAGCGACGAGCAAAGCGCCCCGGCGCAGTCGTCTGAGCTCCAGGCGCTGCGCGCCAAGCTCGGGGAACTGGAGGCCGATAACCAGGATTTGCGCATGGCCCTGGTGGAAACCGATGCCCGGTTGCGCGAGCGGGAGGCCGAGCTGGACCTGTTGCGCGAACTGGGCGATGCCATTGTCGCCGAGCTGGATCTGGGCCGGGTGTTGCAGCTGGTGGCCGAGCGCGGCATGGAACTGGTGCGCGCCGAAAGCATGCTGGTGCCGCTGCTGAATCCGGCGCATAGCGCCTACCTTTATGTCGCCGCCTGCGGCGCCAACGCCGAGCAGATTCTGGGGGAGGAGGTTCCCATCGAGATCGGCATGTGCGGCTGGGTGCTGTCCCACGAGAAGCCCTTGCTGCATGGGGCCGAGGGCATCTACTACGACAGCGCCATGACGCCGTGGGAGATGGGGCAGACCTCGATCCTGCTGCTGCCCCTGATCGTCAAGGGCCGCATCATCGGCGGCCTCTCCGCCATGGGCAAGGAAGGGGGCGGCAGTTTCACCCAGCGCGATCTCGCCGTGCTGACCCTGTTCGCCAACCAGGTCAGCATCGCCATCCAGAATGCCAATATGTTCCAGGAGATGAACCATCTGGTGGAGAGTCTGGAAGAGCGGGTGCAGGAACGCACCGGTGAACTGGTGCGCGCCAAGATGGAGGCGGAACGGGCCAACCAGGCCAAATCGGAATTCCTGTCGCGCATGAGCCATGAGCTGCGCACGCCGCTGAACGCCATCCTGGGTTTCTCCCAGTTGCTGCACAGCGACCCCTCCCACCCCCTGGTGGCGGCGCAGCAGGACAGCGTCGACGAGATCCTGCATGCCGGCGCCCATCTGCTGGAACTGATCAACGAAGTGCTGGACCTGGCCCGCATCGAGGCCGGGCAACTGACCCTCAGCGAGGAACCGGTCGCCCTCATGGCGCTGGTGCATGAATGCCTGGCCCTGATCCATCCCCTGGCCGAGGCACGCGAGATCCGCATCGTCGAGGCCTGGTGCGACTGCGGCGACCATGTGCTCGCCGATCGCACGCGTCTCAAGCAGGTGCTGCTCAACCTCCTGTCCAACGCGGTGAAGTACAACCGCAGGCAGGGGATGATCACGGTGTCCTGCGTGCATGGAAACGGAACGGTCCAGGTCCGCATCACCGATAACGGGGGGGGGCTTTCCCCCGAACAACAGGCACGGCTGTTCGTTCCGTTCGAGCGCCTGGATGCGGACCGGGAGGCCATCGAGGGCACCGGCATCGGCCTGGCCCTGAGCAAGCGCCTGGTGGAACTGATGCGCGGCGAGATCGGCATGGAGAGCACGCCCGGCGAGGGCAGCACCTTCTGGGTACGCCTGCCCACCGCGGCGGGCAGTGAAATCGATCCTCCCGCCGCCGTCGCCGAGACCCCGCCGGCGCTAGCCGCCGGCCCGGTGCAATGGGACATCCTGTGCATCGAGGACAACCCGGCCAACCTGCGTCTGGTGGAACGCATCATCGCCCGGCGCCCGGATATCCGGCTGCTCATCGCCGACCTGCCGAGCGAGGGGTTGGAACTGGCTCGGAGGCACCGTCCGGCTCTGATTCTGCTGGATATCAATCTGCCGGAGATGGATGGCTACGCCGTCATGCAGTGCCTGCGGGAAAGCGCGATGACACGGGATATCCCGGTGGTGGCGGTCAGCGCCAACGCCATGCCCAAGGACCTGGAACGCGGCAAGGCGGCGGGATTCGCGGATTACCTGACCAAGCCGCTGGAGGTGGACAGGTTGTTGCGGGTGGTGGGCGAGATCCTCGCCAGAGGCGTCGGCGAGGGCGGTGTCCCATGATGGCCGGAGCCGGTTTCAAGGGCGGCGCGGGCGTGTCGATAAGCCTTGCATGCCCTTCGTTCCGCGCGCTCATGATGCAAAGGAAAATGCGGTGATAAAAGTGCTGTCTCCCCTCCGCCATGCCTGGGCAAAACTGCTGGCGGTTTCCCTGATGTTCCTGCTGGCCGGTTGCGAAGGCCCGCCCCTGGCGCCGCTACGTGTCGCCAGCAGCCCCTGGCCCGGCTATGAGCCTCTCTATCTGGCCCGGGATCTGGGCTACCTGGGCGATGAGCGGGTGAATCTGTTCGAGCTGCCCTCGGCGGACATCACCATGGAGTCCTTCCGCAACCGCTCCACCGACCTGGCCACACTGACCCTGGACGAGGTGCTGGAGCTGATGCACGACGGCACCAAGCTGCGCATCCTGCTGGTGCTGGATGTGTCCAACGGCGCGGATGCCGTCATGGCCCGTCCCGAGATCAAGACCCTGGCCGACCTCAAGGGCAAGCGCATCGCCATGGAGAACATCCCCCTGGGCTCCTACATGCTCAGCCGCCTGCTGGAGGCCGCCGGACTCACCCGCGCCGACGTGACCATCATTCCCATGTCGGAGAGCAAGCATGACCTGTTCTACCGCCAGGGCAAGGCCGACGCGGTGATCACCTTCGAGCCGTTCAAGACCCGGCTGGCCCAGGCCGGCGCCCATGTGCTGTTCGACAGCAGCCGCATCCCCAACGAGATCTTCGATCTGCTCATGGTGCATGAGGATGTCTATCAGGCGCGCCGGGACGAGATCTGCCAGCTGGTGGGCCAGTGGTTCCACACCCTGGATTACATGCGCGACCAGCCGGCGGATGCCGCGGCGCGCATCAGCCGCCGCTTGCGGGTGAATGCAACGGAGTACCACGAGATGATGCGGGGCATCCATCTGCCGTCGTCCGCCGAAAACGTGAAGATGCTGGGCGGCGCCGAGCCGGCCCTGCTGGTGCCGGCGCGCAAGCTGGCGGCCATCATGCGGCAGGAAGGGCAGTTGACCGGACCGGTGGACGCCAGGATGGCCATCGATCCCGCCTTCGCCGAGTGCCTGGTGCGATGAGGCCGCGGCCATGAAACTGCGCATCACTGTCCTGATCCCGGCGGTGCTGGTGGTGTCCGCCCTGGTCGGTGGCGCCCTGCTGTTCTGGCAGACCATGCGCGCCGCCAGCGGAACCATTCGCCAGGATGCCCTCGGCCAGGTCAAGCTGGATGTCACCCGCCTGCAGAACGTGCTTTACAACCGTCTCACGGAGGACAACCTGCAGGAGGCCCGGCTGAATCTATCGGTCACCGCCATGGACCCGAAGATCCGCACCCTGTTGCTGGCCGACGAGAACGACAGTGTCCTGTTGGCCAACCGTTATCTGTGGGAGAGCGGCCCGGCGGCTCAGGTGAGCACCTACGACCCAGTGTTGGCGGCGCGAGTACGGGGTTCCAATACGGCGTCCGTTGCCTATGACAGCAATGAACGCAATGTGCTGGTCGGCTACTACCCGGTCATTCTCAAGCTGGAGAAGGGGCGAGGCATGCCCGCCAAACGAATCGGCGTGCTTTACCTCGAAGCAAGCATCGCCAGCGAGCTGGCGCTGGCACGTCACGAAGCCATCGTCCGCGCTCTGGTATTCAGCGGCATCATGCTGGCGGCCTCCATCCTGGTGGCCTTGTTGCTGCATTTTCTGGTTTCCCGCCGCCTGGCCAGGCTGACGCAAGCGGCGCAGACCCTGGCCGCGGGCGATCTGCAGGTGCGCGCCAACGTGACCGGCAGCGACGAGCTGGCCCAGGTGGGCGCGGCCTTTGACGAGATGGTGGCGCGTATCAAGGACGATGTCCGCCGCCGCCAGGCGGTTAGGCAGGAGTTGCGCGAGCTCAACGAGACCCTGGAGCAGCGTGTCGCCGAGCGCACCGCCTTATTGGGGGAGGCCCAGCGCATCGGCCGTATCGGCAACTGGAGTTGGGATGTGGCGAGCAGCCGCCTGCTCTGGTCCGACGAGATCTACCGCATCTTCGGCTACGAGCCCGGCGCCATGGAGCCCTCCTATGAGCGTTTCTCCGCCACCGTGCATCCCGACGACCTGGAACGCGTGCGTCGATCCGAGCAGGCGGCCTTTTCCCAAGGCCAGCGCCACAGCATCGACCACCGCATCCTCCTGCCGGACGGCGCGATCCGCTGGGTCCACGAAGAGGCCATCGCCATCCTGGACAAGGCGGGCAATGCCATCACTTTGTCCGGCACCGTGCAGGACATCACCGATCGCAAGCTCATCGAGGAAAATCTGCTGGCGGCCAAAGTGGAGGCGGAACGGGCGAACCTGGCGAAATCCGAGTTCCTGTCGCGCATGAGCCATGAGTTGCGCACGCCCATGAACGCCATCCTGGGGTTCGGCCAGTTGCTGGAGCTGGAACCCCTCAAGGCCGATCAGGCGGATAGCGTGCAGGAGATCATGCGCGCCGGCCGGCATTTGCTGGAGCTGATCAACGAGATCCTGGACCTGGCCAGCATCGAGGCCGGGCGCCTCGCCATCAGCGAGGCAGAGGTGCCCCTCGCCGCCTTGATCGAGGAGTGCCTGACCCTGGTGCGGCCCTTGGCCGTGCCGAAGGATATTCAGCTGTCCGTTGCGGGCTCTTGCACGGGAGAGACTGTCCTGGCCGACCGTACCCGGCTCAAGCAGGTGCTGCTCAACCTGCTGTCCAATGCGGTGAAATACAACCGCTGGCAAGGGGCGGCGACCCTGTCCTGTACCCGGCGGGACGAGCGGGTGCGCATCAGCATCAGCGACACCGGCCCGGGTCTCACCCCCGAGCAGCAGGCCAGGCTATTCACGCCGTTTGAACGCCTGGATACGGACCAGGCCGCCATCGAGGGCACCGGCATCGGCCTGGCGCTGAGCAAGCGTCTGGTGGGCCTGATGCACGGGGAGATCGGCGTGGATAGCGAGGTCGGGGTGGGTAGCACCTTCTGGATCGAGGTGCCGCTGGCAACGCGACATGCCCTGTTACCAGCCGCCACGCCAGCCGCCGAGGTTTACCAGGATGCCAGCGATTCACCTGAGCGCTGGACGGTGCTGTGCATCGAGGACAATCCCGCCAACCTGCGCCTCATCGAGCGTCTCCTCGCGCGCCGCGGCGATATCCTTCTGCACCGTGCGGGCAACGGCGAGACGGGGCTGGAGATGGCGCGGCAGACCTTGCCGGCGCTGATCCTGCTGGATATAAATTTGCCCGAGATGGATGGCTACGAGGTGTTGCGCCATTTGCAGGCGGGCGAGGAAACACGACATATTCCGGTGGTGGCCATCAGCGCCAACGCCATGGCCAAGGATATGGAGCGGGCAGGCAAGGTGGGTTTCGCGGATTACCTGACAAAGCCTTTGGATGTGAATCGGTTCATGCACGTGCTGGACAAACTGCTTGATCAAGCAGGCGTTGAGATGAGGGAGACATGGCATGAGTGAGAAAACAGAATCGCATTTCTTCGACAAGGAGCAGGCGGGGCTGCTATCCGCCGGCATCCTGATCGTCGATGACGAGCCGGCCAATGTGAAGTTGCTGGAGCGGACCCTGCGCGCCTTCGGCTACCGGAACACCATCGCCACCACCGATCCTCGCGAGGTTCTGGCGTTGTTCCAGCAGCATGAGTGCGATCTCATCGTCCTCGATCTGAACATGCCCCACATGGACGGTTTCGAGGTCATGGCCCAGCTCCAGGCCTTGAAGCGCGACGATCTGCCTCCCATCCTCATCCTTACCGCTCAGCACGACAGCCAGCATCGGGTGCGAGCCTTGCAGGAAGGGGCTCATGATTACGTCACCAAGCCCTTCGAGGTGGATGAGCTGATCGCGCGCGTGCGCAACCTGCTGCAGGTGCAGCGTTATCACAATACCATGCGCGGCCGGAACCAATGGCTGGAGGAGCGGGTGCGGGAACGTACCCAGGAGCTCTACGACACCCGTCTGCAGATCGTCCAGCGTCTGGGGCGCGCGGCGGAATACCGGGACAACGAGACCGGCCTGCACATCGTGCGCATGAGCAAGATCTCCGCGCTGCTGGCGGGAGATGCCGGCATGTCGGAAGCCGAGTGCGAGTTGGTACTCAATGCCAGCCCCATGCACGACATCGGCAAGATCGGCATCCCCGACCACATCCTGCTCAAGCCCGGCAAGCTGGAGCCCCACGAGTGGGAAATCATGAAGACCCACGCCAGCATCGGCGCCGATATTCTCTCTGGCGACGATTCCGAGCTGCTGGCCATGGCCCGGGAAATCGCCCTCAACCATCACGAGAAGTGGGACGGCAGCGGCTATCCCCATGGTCGGCGCGGCGAGGAGATTCCCCTGGTGGGGCGCGTCGTCGCCCTGGCCGATGTGTTCGATGCCCTGACTTCGGAACGGCCCTACAAGAAGGCCTGGAGCATGGAAGCTGCCATCGGCTATATGAATGACAATCGCGGGCAGCATTTCGACCCCAGGATGGTGGATCTGTTCATGGCCCGCCTGCCCAGCATCCTGGCGATCCAGAAGCAATACGCCGAGCCCGCGGCGGAATAAGTCCGCGCCGGGGTTTTGCCGTTCGGCAAGAACCCGGCTTCAACCCGGTCTCCCGGTGCAATAGGTGGCGAAGCGCGGCGCTGCCGGGTGTGTCCGCTCGAGCGGGTTTGATATCGCTCAAGCCCCCGGTCGACGCTCTGGCGCCGCTCCGTTAAGTTGGCTGCTACGGTATTTCTTCCCGACTTGGGGCCTGGCCATGAACTTCCAGCAGATCTTCGAAAATAGCGAGAGCGTGGCTGTCGCCGTGTTGGTCGGCCTGTTTGTGGTCTTCCACTTCGGCGTCGTCTATCTGCTGGGATAGGCCGGCCCGGGCCGCGAATTCTTTCTCGGCGGGTAAGGGCAAACGAAAAAAATAACCGAGGTGGCTTGACTAGACCGACCGGTCTATTATCATGCAGCCATGACGCCCGAAACCGACACCCGCACCCGTATCCTTGCCACCGCGCGCGAGATGTTCCACAGCCGCAGCTACGCGGACGTGGGCATCCAGGAAATCTGCGTCGGCGCCAAGGTGCAGAAGGGCAGCTTCTATCACTTCTTTCCGTCCAAGCACGACCTGGCCATGGCGGTGATCGACGACATGGCCGACGACTGGGCCCACGGTTTCGTGGCCGAGGCCTTCGACCAGAACCTGCCGCCGGTGGAGCGCCTGGATTACATGATCGACGCCGCCTACTACTGGCAAAAGGCGACCGTCGACGCCGAAGGCCGTATGCGCGGCTGCCTGTTCGGCAACCTGGCCCTGGAGATGAGCACCCGCGACGAGGTGATGCGGGCCAAGCTCAACGCCGTGTTCAACAAGGCCAAGGACAGGTTCCGCGCCACCCTGGACGAGGCGGTGCAGGCCGGCGCCCTGGCGGCCATGGATAGCGAACACACGGCCACCGCCATGCTGGCCTATCTGGAAGGCATCATTCTGCTGGCCAAGACCCGCAACGAGCCGGAGTTGATCCTGGTGCTGGGCCCGGCCATCAAGACCCTGCGCATCGAGCTCACCAATTAAGCAAGGCGATTATTTGAGGCATTTTTTTGGATTGCATGTTGACCGACCGGTCATCTACTTGCGGCCCAGCCGCACAACCTGAAAGGAGTACGTCATGGAAAGCCAACAGACCCCCAACTCGTCCAACCAGACCCTGGATGCGCGCGGCCTCAACTGCCCCCTGCCCATCCTGCGCACCAAGAAGGCCCTGAATGCCCTGCATTCCGGCGACACCCTGAAGGTGGTGTCCACCGATCCCGGTTCCCTCAAGGACATGGTCGCCTTCTGCTCCCAGACCGGCAACACGCTGCTGTCCTCGCAACAGGCGGGCAGCGATTACGAATTTTTCATTCGCAAGGCCTGAGGAGTGCGCCATGAACATCGCCAAACTGCAAGCCGTCGATAACCCAACCCTGGCCATGCCTACCGATCTGGCCGGCTTGGAGGCCTGGTTCGACCGGCGCCTGGACGAGAAACTGGCGCAACGGGAGGCGGCCAAGATTCCGTCCCTGGCCATCATCGCCACCAAGGGCACCATGGACATGGCCTACCCGCCCTTCATCCTGGCCTCCACCGCCGCCGCCCTGGGCTGGGATGCCTCCATCTTCTTCACCTTCTACGGTCTGGAACTGCTGAAGAAGGATCTGGACCTCAAGGTCTCGCCCCTGGGCAACCCGGCCATGCCCATGAAGATGCCCTTCGGCCCGGACTGGCTGCAGCGCATCAACATGCCCATCCCCAATCTGGTGGCCGGCAATCTGCCCGGCTTCGAGCACTTCGCCACCAGCATGATGGAACAGACCGTCAAGGCCAAGGGCGTGCCCAGCATCAAGGAGCTACGCGATATCTGCGTCGAATCCGAGGTGAAGCTGGTGGCCTGCCAGATGACCGTGGACCTGTTCAACTTCCGCAAGGACGACTTCATCCCGGAGATCGCCGAGTGGATCGGCGCCACCAGCTACCTGGGCGAGGCGAAGAAAGCCGACGTCTGCCTGTTCATCTGAAACCGGGCCCCTCTCCGTCCGGGAGGGGGGCGGGGGGCCCCGATCATGACCACCGTATTAGTCACCGGCGCCACCGGCTTCGTCGGCAGCCATGCCCTGGAAGCCCTGGCGCGCCGGCCGGAACTGGAACTCGTCGCCGCTTGCCGCGACCCCGATGGGCTGCCTGAAAATTTCAAGGGCCAATGCCGCGCGGGTGACCTGCGCGACCCGGACTACCGGGCGCGCCTGCTGGACCGCATCGACGTCGTCTGCCACTGCATGGCCTGGACCTCTTTGTTCGGCCAGGGCCACCGCAGCCGCGATCTCTATCTGGAGCCCACCCTGGCCCTGCTGGATGCCGCCGTGGCCCGGGGTATCCAACGCTTCATCAACGTCAGCACCACCTCCGCCGCCGCGCCGGACCGCTCCGCCGATCCCATGAGCCGGGGCATCCCGCGCCCCTACTGGCCCCACCTGGTGAGCGTGGTGGCCATCGAGGACGCCCTG
>JBGSHR010000046.1:0-3194 GCA_041752155.1 Thiobacillaceae bacterium
CGGCACCCTGCCCATCGCCCTGGCCTGGGGCGCCGGCGGCGAGATCCGCCAGCCCCTGGGCCTGGCTGTGGTGGGGGGGCTGGTGCTGTCCCAGTTGCTCACTCTGTACATCACGCCGGTGATCTATCTCTATCTGGAGCGCCTGAACGAGCGGGTCAAAGGGCGCTCGGCCGTCGTTGTCGGCGACGCGGTAGGGGGGTAAGCCCCTAGACTCTGTCCAGGGTGGGGCTTAGGCTCTAAACTCTTGACCTGCCCTGGTACACGCCAAGGCCTGCTGAACCCTCAGTCGGGAAAAAACAATGAACAAGGAAGTGCTTATCGCCCTGCTGGGCGCGCTGTTGGCCACCGGTGGCGCCCGGGCGGCCGGTTTCGCCCTGATCGAACAGAACGCCAGCGGCCTGGGCAATGCCTACGCCGGTCAGGCGGCGGTGGCGGAAGACGCCAGCACGGTGTTCTTCAACCCCGCCGGTTTGACCCAGATCGAGGGCCGCCAGGTGGTGGTGGCGGGGCACTTCATCGTGCCGTCGAGCGAATTGACGGATGCCGGCAGTACCTTGGCCGGCCTGGGCAACGGCGGCGATGCCGGCCAGCCGGCCTTTCTGCCCAATGCCTATTACGCCATGGACCTGAGCCCCGAGCTGAAATTCGGCCTGGGCCTGAACGCGCCCTTCGGCATGGCCACGGAATACGACACCCCCTGGGTGGGCCAGACCCAGGGCATCACCTCCCACCTGAAGACCATCAACCTCAATCCCGCCCTGGCCTGGCGCGTGAACGAGAACCTGTCCCTGGGGGTGGGGGCCGACTTGCAGTCCATCGAGGCGAAACTGACCCAGAGCACGACCGCCCCGGCCGTGACCCTGGCAAGCATGAAGGGCCACGACATCAGTTGGGGCTGGAATCTGGGCGCCCTGTGGCAGGTGGACCCGTATACCCGCCTGGGATTGGCTTACCGCTCAGGCATTTCGCATCGCCTTTCCGGCAGTTTGAGTTCTTTGCCCGGGGTGGCCGTGAGCGCCGATATCGAGCTGCCGGACAGCGCCTCCATCAGCCTGCTGCGTCGGCTCAACCCGCGCTGGGATCTGCTGGCGGATGCCACCCGCACCGGCTGGAGCAGCTTCGACCGGCTCGAGATCCGGCGCCAGGACACCGGCGCCCTGGCCGTGCCCATGGTCGATGAAAACTGGGACGACGTGTGGCGCTATTCCCTGGGCCTGACCTACAAACCGGTGCGGGAATGGACCTGGCGCGTCGGCCTGGCCTATGACGAGACCCCGGTGCCGGACACAGCCCACCGCACCCCGCGCATCCCCGACGCCGACCGGGCCTGGCTGGCCCTGGGCGGGCAATATCGTTTCGGGCTGCGCGCGGCCCTGGACTTCGGCTATGCCCACCTGTTCGTGAACGACGCGGTGATCGACCACAGCGAGAGCGCGGTGGTCGTGAAGGGCACCTACCAGAGCCGCATCGATATCGTCAGCGTGCAGTACACCCGTGGTTTCTGAAGATTAGGGCCATGCGCGATTGTTTATTGGACCGGAGAAACTCTGTGGTGAGGAATCCGGCTTGAAACCGTCCCTCGACGGCCGAACTGACGGAGCGCTGATTCCCGCCCGCCCCTTCGCGCCCCATCCGGACGACACCCTGTTCTCGGCCCTGGTGGCGGCCATGGGGCGCTTCGGCCGGAACTCCCCGGGCCAGTGGGAGGATCAGCAACCCGGCTCCTATTCCTACGGCGATCTGCTCAAGATGACCCTGGCCCTGGGGCGCCTGGCCGCCAAGGTCAGCGCCGAAGGGGAGCACGTGGGCGTGCTGATGCCCAACATGGTCGCCACCGTGGGCCTGACGATCGGCCTGTCGGCCTTCGGCCGGGTGCCCTGCATGCTCAACTACACCTCGGGCGTGGAGGGTATGCAATGCGCCTGCCAGACCGCCCGCATCAAGACTGTCATCACCTCCCGCGTGTTCCTGGCCAAGGCCGGCCTGAAAGAGCAGGCGGAGGCGCTACGGGATGTGCGGCTGCTGTATCTGGAAGACCTGCGCCGCCGTTTCGGTCTGGCGGACAAGGCCTGGTTGATGGGCTATGCCCTGTGGCTGCCCCGGCTGGCGGTGCCCAGGGGCAATCCGGATGCGCCGGCGGTGGTGCTGTTCACTTCCGGCTCGGAGGGCAAGCCCAAGGGGGTGGTGCTGTCGCACCGGGCCATGCTGACCAACGTCGCCCAGGTGTTGGAGATGCTGCCCTTCGGTCCCCAGGACACGGTGCTCAATGCCTTGCCCATCTTCCATTCCTTCGCCCTCACCGCCGGCACCTTCATTCCCCTGGTGTCGGGCGCCCGCCTGGTGCTTTATCCCAGCCCCCTGCATTTCAAGGCCATTCCAGAGCTGGTGCGCAACCATGGCTGTACCGTGCTGTTCGCCACCAGCACCTTTCTCAGCCACTACGCGCGCCATGCCCGGCGGGAGGATTTCAAGACCCTGCGCTATGTGGTGGCCGGCGCCGAGAAGCTGGCGGATTCCGTGCGCGCCCTGTGGCGCGAGAAGTACGACATCGACATCCTGGAAGGCTATGGCGCCACGGAAGCCGCGCCGGTGCTGTCGGTCAGTACCCCGGCGGACAATCGGGCGGGTTCGGTGGGGCGTCTGCTGTCCGGGGTCGAGGCCCGCATCCTGCCGGTGGACGGGATAGCGACGGGCGGGGAGCTGCACGTGCGCGGTCCCAACCTGATGTCCGGCTACTACCGCCACGACCAGCCCGGTGTTTTGGAACCGCCTCATTCCGTGGCGGGAGCGGGCTGGCACAACACCGGCGATGTGGTGAACCTGGATGCGGACGGCTACCTGACCATCCAGGGGCGTCTCAAGCGCTTCGCCAAGGTGGCCGGGGAGATGGTGTCCCTGGAGGTGGTGGAAGCCATCGCCCGGGCCGCGTCGTCCACCCGCGCCGGTGGGGGCGAGGCCATGCATGCCGCCACCTGCATTTCCGACCCGGAGCGCGGCGAGTTGATCGTCCTGTTCACCACCGATTCCGAACTGACCCGGGAACAGATGGCCGCCGCCGCCAAGGGACTGGGCTACCCGGAGATCGCCGTCCCGCGCCGTATCCGTGTGGTGCCCAACCTGCCTGTACTGGGTTCCGGCAAGGTGGACTATCCCTTGCTGAAGCACTGGGGGGCGGCGGCATGAGGCGGGGCTTG
>JBGSHR010000047.1:0-10276 GCA_041752155.1 Thiobacillaceae bacterium
CAGGTGGAAGGCAACACCGCCATCGTCACCGGCACACCGATTCTGAAAGGCGCGCCCGTCATGGCCACCGACTTGCGGGCTTCCGCCAGCCTGGTGATTGCCGCCCTGGTGGCCGAAGGCGACACCCTGATCGACCGCATCTACCATATCGACCGCGGTTACGAGTGCATCGAAGAAAAACTGCAACTGCTCGGCGCCAAGATCCGCCGCGTACCGGGCTAGCCGCCGGCTGCTGTAATCTGAACGCGGCGCGTGATCGCGCTGGCTGCCACTTTTCAAGGTTCTGGGCCTGTTAACGGTTGAACCACGCTTTGGTAGGGTGGGTGATAACCCACCATTGCTAAGTGTGGCCCTTGGTGGGTTGTCGCGGAACGCCGCCCGGCCCACCCTACGATTTGCCATCAACCCATAACGGGTACAGAGCCATTTTCAACCCGCGCTGCCGGCGCCGGTCCGAGTCGGCCTCAAAGGATATTTGCTTCATGCTTACCATCGCGCTGTCCAAAGGTCGGATTCTCGACGACACCCTGCCGCTGCTAGCCGAGGCCGGCATCGTGCCGACCGAAGACCCGGATACCAGCCGCAAGCTGATCATCGCCACCACCCGCGCCGATGTGCGGCTGCTGATCGTGCGTGCCACCGATGTGCCGACCTACGTGGAGCACGGCGCCGCCGATCTGGGCGTGGCCGGCAAGGATGTGCTGCTGGAATACGGCGGCCAGGGCTTGTATGAGCCGCTGGACCTGCAAATCGCCCGGTGCAAGCTGATGACCGCTGGCGCCATCGGTGCCATCGAGCCCACCGGTCGCCTGCGGGTGGCGACCAAATTCGTCAACGTGGCCAAGCGTTATTACGCCGAGCAGGGCCGCCAAGTCGAAGTCATCAAGTTGTACGGCTCCATGGAGCTGGCGCCCCTGGTGGGCCTGGCCGACGTGATCGTCGACCTGGTCTCCACCGGCGGCACCCTCAAGGCCAACAACCTGGTGGCGGTGGAGGAGATCATGCAGATCAGCTCGCGCTTGGTGGTGAACCAAGCTGCCCTGAAGCTGAAGCACGCCGCCATCCAGCCCATCATCGCGACCTTCCAGGCCACGGTGGGCCAATGATGAGCCGCAACAATTCCGTAATCCGGGCCGCGTTCAGCATCGCGTCCTGGCTATAATCCCTGCAGTCACGCCACTTTCCGACTGATCATGTCCACTCAAGCCATTACCCGCCTGGATGCCGCCGCGCCGCAGTTCCGTGAACGGCTCGCCGAGCTGCTGGCCTTCAACGATGCCACCGACAGCGCGGTCCAGAACATCGTGACGGAGATCCTCGCGGCCGTGCGTAGCCAGGGCGACGCGGCGGTGCTGGATTACACCCGCCGTTTTGACCGCCTGGACGTGGCGGACATGGCCGCCCTGGAGCTCTCCCAGGCGGACCTGAGCCAGGCCCTGAGCAACCTGCCCCTGCGCCTGGAGCATGCCCTGCGCGCCGCCGCCGAACGGGTGCGTAGCTATCACGAAAAACAGCGTCAGGAGTCCTGGACCTATACCGAGCCGGACGGCACCGTGCTGGGCCAGCAGGTCACCGCCCTGGACCGGGTGGGCCTGTACGTGCCCGGCGGCAAGGCGGCCTATCCCTCGTCGGTGCTGATGAACGCCATTCCCGCCAAGGTGGCGGGGGTGAAGGAACTCATCATGGTGGTGCCCACCCCGGACGGGGTGCGCAACGACCTGGTGCTGGCGGCGGCGGCCGTGGCCGGGGTGGACCGGGTGTTCACCATCGGTGGCGCCCAGGCCGTGGCCGCCCTGGCCTACGGCACCGCCACCATCCCCCAGGTAGACAAGATCGTCGGCCCCGGCAACGCCTACGTGGCCGAGGCCAAGCGTCGGGTGTTCGGCATTGTCGGCATCGACATGATCGCCGGCCCCTCGGAGATCCTGGTGATCTGCGACGGCCTGACCGATCCCGACTGGATCGCCATGGACCTGTTCTCCCAGGCGGAGCACGACGAACTGGCCCAGTCCATCCTGATCTCCCCGGACGCCGCCTTCCTGGATGCGGTGCAGGCCAGCGTCGACAAACTGCTGCCCACCATGCCGCGCCAGGAGGTGATCGCCGCCTCCATCGGCAACCGGGCCGGCATGATCCTGTGCCGTGATCTGGCGCAAGCGGCGGAGATCGCCAACTTCATCGCCCCGGAGCATCTCGAGTTGTCCGTGGCGGACCCAGACGCCATGCTGCCCCTGATCCGCCATGCCGGCGCCATCTTCATGGGGCGCAACACCTGCGAGGCCCTGGGCGATTACTGCGCCGGCCCCAACCACGTGCTGCCCACCTCGCGTACCGCGCGCTTCTCCTCGCCCCTGGGGGTGTACGACTTCCAGAAGCGCTCCAGCCTGATCCACGTCTCGGCCCAGGGGGCCAAGACCCTGGGCGAGATCGCCGCCGCCCTGGCCTACGGCGAGGGCCTCCAGGCCCACGGCCGTTCCGCCGAATACCGCATGGGGAACTGAACCAGTCGACAGTTGGCAGTCAGCAGTCGTCAGCAAACCCGCTTGTTATTTACTGACCACTGCCAACTGACGTCTGACCGCTTTGTTATGACTCCCGATCAACTCATCCGCCCCGAGCTGCTCCGCCTGTCCGCCTACCATGTGGCGGATGCCGCCGGCATGGTGAAGCTGGACGCCATGGAGAACCCCTACCCGTTGCCCGAGGCGTTGCGCGGCGAACTGGGTGAGCTGCTGGCGGGGGCCGCCATCAACCGTTATCCCGACCCCCATGCCCGCGACGTGCAGGCTGCCCTGCGCCAGGCCTTCGCCATCGATGCGCGCTGGGGCATCCTGCTGGGCAACGGTTCCGACGAGCTGATCCAGATCCTGGCCATGAGCCTGGCCAAACCGGGGGCCACCCTGCTGGCGGTGGAGCCCTCCTTCGTCATGTACCGCATGATCGCCGAACTGGTGGGTCTGCGTTACGTGGGCGTGCCCCTCACCGCCGACTTCGCCCTGGACGAGCCGGCCATCCTGGCGGCCCTGGAGCGGGAGCGGCCGGCGCTGACCTTCCTGGCCTATCCCAACAATCCCACCGGCAATCTGTTCCCGCGCGCCGCCATGGAACGCATCATCGCCGCCGCCCCGGGGTTGGTGGTGGTGGACGAGGCCTACCACGCCTTCACCGGCGGCGAGAGCTTCCTGGGCGACCTGGCCCGCTTCGACAACCTGCTGCTCATGCGCACCGTCTCCAAGCTCGGCCTGGCCGGCCTGCGCCTCGGCTATCTGGTGGGCGATCCGGCCTGGATCGGTGAGTTCGACAAGGTGCGCCTGCCCTATAATGTCAACGTCCTGACCCAGGTGGCGGCGCGTCTTGCCCTGGCCCACGTGGAGGTGCTGGAGGCCCAGGCGGCGAGCCTGGTCGGGGAACGGGAGAGGGTGTTCCAGATCATGTCCGCATTGCCCGGCGTCGCGGCCTTTGCCAGCGACGCCAATTTCATCCTGTTCCGGGTGCCGGACGCCGCCCGGATCTTTGCCGGGCTCAAGACCCGTGGCGTGCTCATCAAGAACCTGCATGGCGCCCATGCGTTGTTGAACGACTGTTTGCGCGTCACGGTGGGAACGCCGCAAGAGAATGACGCTTTTCTCGGTGGCCTGGCCGCCGAACTTGGAGCCTGACATGCCCGAATTGGAGTCTGATATGCGCGGCGCCGAAGTTACACGCAACACCCTGGAGACCCGGATCAGCGCCAAGGTCAATCTGGATGGGAGCGGCAAGGCCGCATTCGAGACCGGCCTGCCGTTCCTGGATCACATGCTGGATCAGGTGGCTCGCCACGGCCTGATCGATGTGGAGATCCGCGCCACGGGCGATTTGCACATCGACGCCCATCACACCGTGGAAGACGTGGGCATCACCCTGGGCCAGGCCATCGCCCAGGCCCTGGGGAACAAGCAGGGCATCCGCCGCTACGGCCATGCCTACGTGCCCCTGGACGAGGCCTTGTCGCGGGTGGTGATCGACCTTTCCGGTCGCCCCGGGCTGGAGTACCACGTGGACTTCACCCGCGCCCGCATCGGCGATTTCGACGTGGATCTGTTCCGGGAATTCTTCCAGGGCCTGGTCAACCATGCCGGCATGACCCTGCATATCGACAACCTGCGCGGCATCAACGCCCACCATCAGGCCGAGACGGTGTTCAAGGCCTTCGGCCGGGCCCTGCGCATGGCCGTGGAGGCCGATGTGCGCATGGGCAACGCCATGCCCTCCACCAAGGGAACCCTCTGATGCCAGCAGATGTAGCCATCATCGACTACGACATGGGCAACCTGCGTTCCGTGTCCAAGGCCTTCGAACACGTGGCGCCCAAGGCGGAGATCGTCGTCACCGCCGATCCGGCGGTGATCGCGGCGGCGAGCCGGGTGGTGTTTCCCGGCGTGGGCGCCATGCCGGACTGCATGCAGGAGTTGGCCAAGCGCGGCTTGACCGAGGTGGTGAAGCAGGCAGCCCGGGACAAGCCCTTCCTGGGCATCTGCCTGGGCATGCAGGCCCTGTTCACCCATAGCGAGGAGGGTGACTGCGCTGGTCTGGGCATCCTGCCCGGCAATGTGCGCTTGTTCCCGGCCGAGGCCATGAAGGACGAAGCCGGTAACAAGCTCAAGGTGCCTCACATCGGCTGGAACCGGGTGCGGCAGGCGGCGCGCCATCCCCTGTGGGAAGGCATCGAAGACGGCGCCCGCTTTTACTTCGTGCACAGCTATTATTGCGAGCCCGCCGGTCAGGAACTGGTGACGGGTTATGCCCACTATCCTTTTGCATTCACATGTGCGGTGGCACGGGACAACGTGTTTGCCGTGCAATTCCACCCGGAGAAGAGCCAGTCTGACGGTCTGCGTCTGCTGGCCAATTTTGTTACTTGGAATGGGAGTTTGGGGTAAACCATGTTGATCATCCCGGCCATCGACCTCAAGGACGGTCAGTGCGTACGCCTGAAACAGGGCGAAATGGAGAGCGCCACGGTGTTTTCCTCCAATCCGGCGGAAATGGCCCAGAAATGGCTCGCCAGCGGGGCCAGACGTCTGCATCTGGTGGACCTGAACGGCGCCTTTGCCGGCAAGCCGGTGAACGAGGCGGCCATCAAGGCCATCGTCGACGAGGTGGGGGACGAGATTCCGGTGCAACTGGGTGGCGGCATCCGTGACCTGGACACCATCGCGCGCTATCTGGACGACGGCATCAGCTACGTCATCATCGGCAGCGCGGCGGTGAAGAACCCGGGTTTCCTGCACGATGCCTGCACCGCCTTTCCCGGCCACGTCATCGTCGGGCTGGACGCCAAGGACGGCAAGGTGGCGGTGGAAGGGTGGTCCAAGGTCACCGGCCACGACGTGGTGGACCTGGCAAAACGCTTCCAGGACTACGGCGTCGAGGCCGTGATCTACACCGACATCGGCCGTGACGGCATGCTTTCCGGCGTAAACATCGAGGCCACCGTGCGCCTGGCCCAGGCCCTGACCATCCCGGTTATCGCCAGCGGTGGCGTCACCAATCTGGACGACGTACGCAAGCTCTGCGCGGTGGAGGACGAGGGCATCATGGGCGCCATCACCGGTCGCGCCATCTATGAAGGGACCCTGGACTTCACCGCGGCCCAGGCCCTGGCCAACGAGCTGAGCGGCAACAGAACGTGACGACGCTGGCAAAACGCATCATCCCCTGCCTGGATGTCACTGCCGGGCGCGTGGTGAAAGGGGTCAATTTCGTCAATCTGCGCGATGCCGGCGATCCGGTGGAGATCGCCCGCCGCTATGACGAGCAGGGCGCGGACGAACTCACCTTCCTGGATATCACCGCCACTTCGGACGACCGGGACCTGATCCTGCACATCATCGAGGCGGTGGCCGCCCAGGTCTTCATCCCCCTGACCGTGGGCGGCGGCGTGCGCGCCGTGGAGGATGTGCGGCGCCTGCTCCATGCCGGCGCGGACAAGGTCTCCATCAACACCGCCGCCGTGACCAATCCCCAACTGGTGAAGGACTGCGCCGACCGGTTCGGCTCCCAGTGCATCGTCGTCGCCATCGACGCCAAGCAGACCGTGTGGGGTGCCATGCCGAAATGGGAGATCTTCACCCATGGCGGGCGCAAGCCCACCGGTCTGGATGCGGTGGAGTGGGCGCGGAAGATGGAGACCCTGGGCGCGGGCGAGATCCTGCTGACCAGCATGGATCGGGACGGCGCCAAGATCGGCTTCGATCTCAACCTCACCCGCGCCATCTCCGACGCGGTGAACATCCCGGTCATCGCCAGCGGCGGCGTGGGCAATCTGCAGCACCTGGCCGACGGTGTGAAGCTGGGGGGCGCCGACGCGGTGCTGGCCGCCAGCATCTTTCATTTTGGTGAATACACCGTGGCCCAGGCCAAGCGCCACATGGCCGATCAAGGCATCGAGGTGCGGCTATGAGCGACGCCTGGCTGAACAAGGTGAACTGGTCCGAGGACGGCCTGGTGCCGGCCATCGCCCAAGATGCCGCCAGCGGCGAGATTCTCATGGTGGCCTGGATGAATCGGGCGGCCCTGAAGCAGACCATGGCGCTGGGCGAGGCGGTGTATTGGTCGCGCTCGCGCAAGAAGCTGTGGCATAAGGGCGAGGAATCCGGCCATACCCAAAAGGTCAAGGAAATCCGCCTGGATTGCGACGAGGATGTGATCCTGCTCAAGGTCGAGCAGACCGGCGGCATCGCCTGCCATACGGGCCGCAAAAGCTGTTTCTTCCAAAAACTGGAAGGCGGCGAGTGGCACGCGGTGGATCCCGTACTGAAAGATCCCCACGAGATCTACAAGCGATGAGCGGCGAGCACAACGCCAGCGCCGATATTCTGGCGCGCCTGGCCCAGACCCTGGCGGCGCGCAAGCAGGCCGATCCCCAGAGCTCCTACGTTGCCAAGCTCTACGCCAAGGGCCTGGATGCCATCCTCAAGAAGGTGGCGGAGGAGGCGGCCGAGACCATCATGGCCGCCAAGGACGGCGAGCGCGAAAAGATCATCTATGAAACCGCCGATCTGTGGTTTCATTCCTTGGTTCTGTTGGCCCATCAGGGCATCCATCCTCATGAGGTCCTGAATGAACTGGCTCGGCGCGAGGGCGTCTCAGGGATAGAGGAAAAGGCTTCCCGCCTAGCGGGTCCGGGTTCTGACTAGGAAATCTTATGAGCGCCGACTGTCTTTTTTGCAAGCTGGTGGCGGGGCAGATCCCCAGCCGCAAGCTTTATGAGGATGAGGAATTGCTGGCCTTCCACGACATCCATCCTGTGGCGCCGGTGCATTTCATGATCATTCCCAAGCTGCATGTGGCTTCCTTGTCCGAGTGCGAGAGCGGTCACCAAACCCTGCTGGGCAAGATCCTGCTGCTGGCGCCGCGGCTGGCCAGGGAGCAGGGCCTGAACCATGGCTTCCGCACCATCATCAATACTGGCAAGGGCGGTGGGCAGGAAGTGTTTCATTTGCATGTGCATGTAATCGGTGGCGGCGATCCGCGCCCCATGTAATTTTTTCAAGGAGATAGACGATGGGTTCCTTCAGTATCTGGCATTGGTTGATCGTTCTGGTAATCGTGCTGTTGGTGTTCGGCACCAAGAAGCTGCGCAATATTGGCGGCGATCTGGGCGGGGCCGTCAAGAATTTCAAGGAGGCCATGGGCGAAGAGAAGAACAAGCCCACGGAACTGCCGCGCAATGCGCCGGACGAGGGCAGCACCATCGAGGGCGAGGTCAAGGACAAGCAGCAAAGTTGACGCTTTGCGAGGCCGGTGGACGCTTGTCTCGTTCGCCGGCTGAGCACTGCCTAGCGCGCACGTATCCATGTTTGATATCGCCTTTTCCGAACTCCTGATCATCGGCGTCGTCGCCTTGATCGTCATTGGTCCCGAGCGCCTGCCGAAGGTGGCGCGCACTGCCGGGCAATGGTTGGGCAAGCTCAACCGCTACGTTTCCCAGGTCAAGCAGGACATCGACCGAGACATCAAGCTGGATGAGTTGCGCAAGGTGCAGCAGGAGATGAGCGATACCGCCCAGAAGTACGAGATCATGGCCAAGGACACGGCGCGCCAGGTGGAAGCCGAGGTGGAAGAAGAAGTCTCCCAGGTCAACAAGGTCGTGCAAGCCATGAGCGCCACCGACGGTGGCCTGACCCAGCAGGAATTCGACAAGCTCAAGGCCGTGGAAGCCGCCGCGGAACCCGGCAATGAGGCCACGCCGATGTTGCCCGCCCAGACTGAACCGGTTCCGGAATCCAATAATCCGGGGAAACCCCCGCGCGGGCCTGACTCTCCCTCGGATGCCGCGAGCTGAAGCGCCATGCAATTCGAAGGCCAGGAATCTTTTATCTCCCACCTGATCGAGCTACGCGATCGGCTGTTGCGGACGGTCATCGTCTGGGTTGTCTTGTTCGTCTGTCTGTTCCCCTTTGCCAACGACCTCTACACCTTGCTGGCCCAACCGCTCTTGAGCAAGCTGCCCGCGGGGGGGCAGATGATCGCCACCGATGTGGTGACCCCCTTCTTCGTGCCCGTCAAGGTAGCCATGATGACCGCCTTCCTCGCGGCGCTGCCTTTCGTGCTTTATCAGGCCTGGTCCTTCATTGCGCCTGGGCTCTATGGCCATGAGAAGAAGCTGATCCTGCCTCTGGTGGTGGCCAGCGTCCTGCTGTTTTTCATCGGCATGTCCTTCGCCTATTTCATGGTGTTCCCGGTGGTGTTCGGTTTCATCGTCGGCGTCGCTCCGCACGGCGTGGCGGTGATGACGGACATCAACAAGTACCTGGACTTCGTCCTCACCATGTTCATCGCCTTCGGCGTCACTTTCGAGGTGCCTATCGTCGTGATCGCCCTGGCCATCTCGGGGATGGTGGAAGTCGAGAAATTCAAGGAGGCGCGGCCTTACGTCGTCGTCGGCGCCTTTGTCATCGGTGCCATCTTCACTCCGCCCGATGTGGTTTCCCAGATCATGTTGGCGCTGCCCCTGTGGCTGCTCTACGAATTCGGCATCCTGATTGCCTCCTGGTTGGTCAAGGACAAGGCGAAGGAAGAGCTGGCCGAGGAAGAAACGCCATACCAACCCATGTCGTTGAATGAGATGGACGACGAATTCGACCGGATCGAGAAAGAGCAGGAAAAGCCCAGCTGAGGCGTGGTTATAAACGCATTCGATATGCACACATATAGTGCCATTTCCAGATAAACGCCCCGCCACGGGGCGTTTTGTTTTGGTGCGAATCCGGAAACCCTTGATTCTTATTGCACCTTAATGAGGCACGGCTTTTGCTTTTATCTCGCGGTTACTCAGGAGGTTTCATGGAAGCGATTCAATCTGGTGCCGATGTCTTGTTCATTCTGCTGGGGGCCATCATGGTGCTGGCCATGCATGCCGGCTTTGCCTTTCTAGAGCTGGGCACGGTGCGTAAAAAGAACCAGGTCAATGCCTTGGTGAAGATCATCACCGACTTTGCCGTGTCTACCATCGCCTACTTTTTCATCGGCTATGGCGTGGCCTATGGCGTCGATTTTCTCACCGGCGCGGACCAGCTGGTGCAGAAGAGCGGCTACGAGCTGGTGAAGTTCTTTTTCTTGCTAACCTTTGCCGCCGCCATCCCCGCCATCATCTCCGGCGGCATCGCCGAACGCGCCAAGTTCCATCCCCAGCTCGCCGCCACCTTCCTGCTGGTGGGCCTGGTCTACCCCTTCTTCGAGGGCCTGGCGTGGAACAACAACTGGGGGTTCCAGGACGGCATGGCGGCCCTGTTGGGCGCCAAGTTCCACGACTTCGCCGGCTCCGTCGTGGTGCATGCCGTGGGTGGTTGGGTGGCATTGCCCGCCGTGCTTCTTTTAGGGGCGCGCCGGGGGCGCTATCACCAGGATGGCCATGTCGCCGCCCACCCGCCCTCCAGCATCCCCTTCCTGGCCCTGGGGGCGTGGATACTGACTGTGGGTTGGTTCGGCTTCAACGTGATGTCCGCTCAGACCCTCCAGGCCGTCTCCGGTCTGGTGGCGGTGAACTCCCTTATGGCCATGGTGGGCGGCACCCTGGCGGCCCTGCTGGTGGGCAAGAACGACCCGGGCTTCATCCACAACGGCCCCCTGGCCGGCCTGGTGGCGGTGTGCGCCGGCTCCGACCTGATGCACCCGCTCGGCGCCCTGGCGACCGGCGCCGTGGCCGGAGCCCTGTTCGTGATCATGTTCACCATCACCCAGAACAAATGGAAAATCGACGACGTGCTAGGGGTGTGGCCGCTGCACGGCCTGT
>JBGSHR010000048.1:0-7430 GCA_041752155.1 Thiobacillaceae bacterium
GATGGAGGCGCGCACCGCGTCGATGGTCGAACCCTCGCGCAGCCAGACCTCCGCCCCGGTGCTCAGGGCGGTGGCCACGGCGGCGAAGGGCATGGGCAAGTCCTGCACCGGCCGGTCGATGAAGGTGCGACGGAAAAACTCCATCAGCCGCTCGCCCTTGATCATCCCGCCATTCAGACGCACATCCATGAAAGAGAGCACGTCGGCAATGCTGAGCCCGAGCAGCCACTGCTCGAAGCGATCGAACTCGCCCGCCGCATAGGCGGCGCCCACCAGCGCCCCGATGGACGTTCCGCACACCAGGTCCGGGCGAATGCCGTCTTGTTCCAGGGCACGGATGACGCCCACATGGGCCCAGCCGCGTGCCGAGCCGCTGCCCAGGGCGAGGCCGATGCGTGGCTTGCGGCGGGTGCTCATGAGAAGTCGCCTTGGGCGGGGGAGGTGGGGTTACGTCGGCACATCACGGCATGGTCTCCTATTCCTGTCTGAATCAAACAGTGAAAACAGTGTAGGGACAGAGCTAAGGAGACACTGATTTATTCCCACGTGGATTACATGGGAATAAATCAGATGTCTCCCTAAGGTATTCATGTTATTCAGCGAGTTCCTGTGGGTCCGGTAGCACCCCGAAGACAAGCCACATTAGGATTAATCATCCAAGAGAAGGGCGTCGGCGGCAATTAGGTGCAGAGGCAATTTCCTCGCAAGCCAAGGAGGTCAAACAGTGCGGCAGCATCCGAAGGCAAACGGACAGAGTTTGTCAGGAATGGTTTTTGATGCCCTGGCATTCATTATTCCGGAACGGCGCAATACTTTGCGCCAGTATTTGTTGATCCTTGTCCTGATGGGGATCGCCCTTGCGGCGCGCCTGGTGATCGCCCCTCTTGATGGGGGCATCCAGTACGTGACCTTCTTTCCGGCGGTGGCCATTGCAGCCGTGATTGGCGGCATCTGGCCAGGACTGTTCTCCGCGCTGCTCGGCGTATTCCTGGCCACCTATCTGTTCTGGCCGCCGTACAAGATGATCTCGTTTGATTTTCAATACGAAACGGTCATATCGAACGCGGTGTTCCTGTTCGACGCGGTACTGGTGTGCTCTTCCATCGAAGCCATGCATCGTTTCTACCGCAAGTCCGTCGATGCGGAGGAGAAGTTGCGTCTCGCCGCCAGCGTGTTCCACAACTCGGCGGAAGGGGTGATGGTCACCGACGCCAACAACGCCATTTTGTCGGTCAACCCCGCTTTCAGCGAGATCACCGGCTACAGCGAGGCGGAGGCGCTGGGGCAAAAGCCCAGCCTGCTACGTTCCGATCGCCATGGGCCGGAGTTCTATCTCTCCTTGTGGCGTACCTTGACTCGTGAAGGCTGCTGGAAAGGAGAGATCTGGAATCGGCGCAAGAATGGCGAGGCTTTTCTGGAATGGATCACGATCAACCGCATCGATGACAGCCAAGGCGTGCCGATTCGCTATGTGGCCGTGTTCCACGACATCACCGAACTGCGCAGCAAGGATGATCACATTCGGCACCTCGCTTTTCACGACGCTCTGACCGGATTGCCCAACCGTGTGCTTCTGCAGGATCGTCTGCAGCATGCCGTGGAGAGAGCCCGACGCGAGGGCGGGCGCCTGTCGTTGACCTTCATCGATCTCGACCGATTCAAACAGGTCAACGACACCCTCGGCCATGACGTCGGCGACCTGCTGCTGCAAGAGGTGGCTAGGCGTATCAAGGATCGTCTGCGCGTTTCAGACACGGCGGCGCGCATGGGTGGAGACGAGTTCGTGGTTCTCATCGAAGACCTTCACGAGGTCGGAGATTGCACCAAGCTCGCCGAGGAACTCATCGCCGAGATTTCACGCCCCATAGCGCTGCGCGGCCACATGGCGCAGGTCTGTGCATCGATAGGCATCGCCGTATTCCCCGAGGATGGGGCCGATCCCTCCGAGTTGATGAAGTGTGCGGATGTGGCCATGTATGCCGCGAAGTCGGGTGGCTGCAACACGTTCCGATTCTTCCACCGGGATATGCTGGAGCAAGCGGCCAGCGGGGAAGCCGAACATGGGGATCCGCCGAGCAATCCCTAGCGGCGTGTTGTAACCCCCGTTCCGCCGAGAAGAATGCGGGTGATCGGCAATCCCGTATCCCAGCCCAGGGATCAGCCCCTCATTCAGCGGCAATCGCCTCCAGAGCCTCGTGCTGCTCCAGCCATTCCGCTTCCAGTTGTTCCAGTTCCCGGGCCAGGTTGGCTTGTTCGAACAGCAGGGCCTTGGCGGCTTCTTTTTGCGTCTCGGCGTAGATCTCCGGGTCGGCCAGCTGGGCCTCCAGTTCGGCCTTGCGGGCATTGCCGCGCGCCAATTGCTCGTCCAGGCGCTTGATGCGGGTCTCGATGGGTTTCCTTTGGGCGGACAGGCGTTGCCGGGCCGCCGCTTCCTGGCGTTTCTGTTCCTTGCGGTCGCCGCTGTCCTTGGCGGCGGCCTGGGGCTCCGGCTGTTTGGCGACGGGTTCGGCTTTCTCTGTCTTGGCCTTCTCGGCCTTGGCCGCCTTGGGTTTGCCCAGCTTGGTTTCGAACAGCCAGTCCCGGTAGTCGTCCAGGTCGCCGTCGAAGGGGCGCAGGCCGCCGTCGGCGACGATGAGAAATTCTTCGGTGGTGGCGCGCAGCAGGTGGCGGTCGTGGGACACCAAAACCAAAGTCCCCTCGAACTGGGCCAGGGCCACGGTGAGGGCCTCGCGGGTCTCCAGGTCCAGGTGGTTGGTGGGCTCGTCCAGCAGCAACAGATTCGGCCGTTGCCAGACGATCAGGGCCAGGGCCAGGCGCGCCTTTTCGCCGCCGGAGAAGGGGGCGATGGGGCTGGCCACCATGGTGCCGGGGAAGTTGAAGCCGCCAAGGAAGTTGCGCAGTTCCTGCTCGCGCACCTTGGGGGCGATCTGGGCCAGGTGCCACAGGGGCGACTGGTCGTGGCGCAGCATCTCCACCTGGTGCTGGGCAAAGTAGCCGATGACCAGGCCCTTACCCCAGTGGGCCTCGCCGGTGAGGGGCTTGAGCTCGCCAGCGATGGTCTTGATGAGGGTGGACTTGCCGGCGCCGTTGACCCCCAGCAGGCCGATGCGCTGGCCCACCTGGAGGTTGAGGTTGATGTTGGAGAGGATGGTTCTGGCCCCCCGCATTTCTCCCTCTCCCCCTGGGAGAGGGTTGGGGTGAGGGAGCCCGGGTTGGTTAACTGCAACCGTCGCTACCACACCCCCAGCCCCTCCCCCGGCGGGGGAGGGGAGACGGTACCCCGCCGTCGCCTCCTCCAGCACCAGCAGCGGGTTGGGCGCCCTCTCCGGTTCGCGGAATTCGAAGGAGAAGCTGGCGGCGGCGTGGATGGGGGCCAGTTCCTCCATCTTGGCCAGCATCTTCATGCGGCTCTGGGCCTGCTTGGCCTTGCTGGCCTTGGCCTTGAAGCGGTCGATGAAGGATTGCAGGTGCTCCCGTTCCCGGGATTGCTTCTCGAAGGTGGCCTGGCCCAGGGCCAGGTTGATGGCGCGCTGCCGCTCGAAGGTGGAGTAGTTGCCGCCGTAGCGTTGCAGCTTGCGCTGGTCCAGGTGGGCGATGACGTTGACCACGCCGTCCAGGAAGTCCCGGTCGTGGGAGATGATGATGAGGGTGCCGGGGTAGCGCTTGAGCCAGTCCTCCAGCCAGAGGATGGCGTCCAGGTCCAGGTGGTTGGTGGGTTCGTCCAGCAGCAGCAGGTCGGAGGGGCACATCAGGGCCTGGGCCAGGTTCAGGCGCATGCGCCAGCCGCCGGAGAAACTGGCCACCGAGTGCTGCATCTGTGCCATGGAAAAGCCCAGGCCGGTGAGCAGCTGCTCGGCCCGGGCGCGCACGGTGTAGGCGTCGGCGTCGGCCAGGTGGGCGTGGACCTCGCCGATCTTGTGGCCGTCGTGGGCGTCTTCCGCCTCGGCCAGTTCGGCCTCCAGGCGGCGCAGGGTGGTGTCGCCGTCGATGGCGTATTCCACCGCCGGGCGTTCCAGGGCCGGGGTTTCCTGGGCCACGTAGGCGATGCGCCAGGCGGCGGGGAAGTCCACGTCGCCGGCGTCGGGCTGGAGTTCGCCGCGCAGCAGGGCGAACAGGCTGGACTTGCCGGAGCCGTTGGCGCCGATGAGGCCGACTTTTTCGCCCGGATTGAGGGTGAGGCTGGCTGTTTCCAGCAGGGGCTTGGTGCCGCGGATGAGGGTGAGGTTTTGCAGACGTATCATGGGGCGCGATTATCCCAGCAAACCAGTACTTCCCGGTTGACTGATCGCCCGGCAGATCGCAGTCTTGCCTGGTCTTTGCACTGGACCCCTTCACCATGCGCCGACCCATCCGCCTCAAGATCTTCAGCATCACCCTGGCCCTGCTGGCCTTGATGGTGATCGTCACCTGGCTGTCTGTGCTCAATTTCCGCCAGCTCAACAACCAGGTGCGCGCCCTGTCGGACTACTACCTGCCCCTGCAGCAGGAGGTGGCCAGCGTGGAAATCCTGATCCGCCAGCAGATGGTGCACATGGAGCGGGTCATGGCCGGCATGGAGGCGGCGAAGCCCGACGCGGAATTCCTCGCCAAGGAATCGACCGACTTCGACAGCCGGGGCATCAACGCCGATCAGATCATCGACTCCGCGCTGCGCCAGTTGGCCGAGGCGGAGGCGGCCCGGGACATCGAGCTGGACCGGGTCACCCTGGCGGTGCTGGGCCGGCAACTGCCCGCCATCCAGACCACCCGGCAAGAGTTTCACGCCACCTTCCGCCAGTTCCAGATCGAGGCGGAGGAGGGCAACCCGCGCTCGAAAAAACTGGTCCGCGCCGCGCTGCTCAAGGCCAAGGACGACGTGGACGTGGAGATCGGCAAGACCATCGACCTGCTCAACAAGCTCACCCAGGACACCGCCAGCCAGGCCAAGGCGGAAGAAGTCCGGGCCATCAGGCTCAACTGGATCGTCACCGGCATCGCCACCGCCCTGGGGTTGATCTTCACCTGGGCCGTGTCGCGCGCCCTGGTGGAGCCCCTGCGCCGTCTGGTGGGCGGCACCCACGCGGTGGAGCAGGGCGACCTGGACGTGGAGATCCTGGTGCATACCCGGGACGAGCTGTCCACCCTGGCCGACTCCTTCAACCACATGGTGGTGGGCCTGCGCGAGAAAGAGCACATCCGCGAAACCTTTGGCCAGTATGTTGACCCGCGCATCGTCCGCGGCCTGCTGGAAAAGCGCCTCCCCACCGAGGGCGGCCAGCGCCAGGTGATGACCGTGTTCTTCTCCGACCTGGCCGACTTCACCCGCATGTGCGAGGGACTGACGCCAGATAGCACGGTGCGCTTCCTGAATCGCTATTTCTCCCTCATGGCTGAGGTGATCAACGCCCGCCAGGGCATCATCGACAAATTCATCGGCGATTCGGTCATGGCCTTCTGGGGCCCTCCGTTCACCGGGGAAAGCGACCATGCCACCCTCTGTTGCCAGGCGGCCCTGGATCAGATGGAGCGAGTGGAGGCGTTCCGCGCCAACTTGCCCAACCTGCTCGGCGTCCGCTCCGGCCTGCCCAAGGTGGAAGTGCGCATGGGCATCGCCACTGGCGAGATGACGGTGGGCAACATTGGCTCGGACACGGTGCGGGGCTACACCGTCATCGGCGACATCGTCAATCTGGCCTCGCGCCTGGAACAGGCCAACAAGTTCTACGGCACCCGCATCCTGGTGAGCGGCGAGACCCGCGACCTGACCCACGAGGCCTTCGCCTACCGGGAGATCGACAGCCTGCGAGTCATGGGCAAGACCGAGCCGGTGCGGGTGTTCGAGCTGTTGGGCCATGCCAGCGAGCTGCCAGAGGCGCGCGCCCGCTTGGTGGAGCGCTTCGCGACGGGCCTGGCGAGTTATCGCGCCCAAGATTGGGACGGCGCCGAGGCGGCGTTCCGGGCATGCCTGGCCCTATCCGCCAGCGATCTGCCCAGCGAGGCCTTCCTGGCCCGCATCCAGGCGTTCCGCCAGACCCCGCCGCCGGCGGATTGGGATGGGGTGTGGGTGGCGCTGGGGAAGTGAGTGAGGGACGAGGAGATTTTCTCCCTCCCCCGTCGGGGCATCGTCATCCAAGGTGAGAGGGCCGGGGAGAGGGGGCGGCCCATCGGGCCGCCGGGCGCTCAGTTCGCCAAATTCCAGTCGCGTAGCCCGCTTCCCTCGATACGGCGCTACGCGCCTACTCGGGACGAACGGCCCGGTTTGGTTGCGATACATGGCCGCACGCACCTCAAGCCTCAAGCCTCAAGCCCCAAGCCCACAGCCCACAGCCCACAGCCCAAGCCCACAGCCCAAGCCCAAGCCCACAGCCCAAGCCCACAGCCCCGTTCGTGCTGAGTAGCCTTGCCTCGCAAGGCGTATCGAAGCAAGCGCTCCGACCGGCAAACCGCTACTGAACCGTTCCGGCGACACGGATCAATATCCATCGCCCGCCAGCAGGCTCCTACCGACACAAACGTAAGTCGGCAATCCCTTGCCGACGCCAGCACTCAGTTCGCCAAATTCCAGTCGGAATGACAGGTGCAATCCGGGCTGACGGTCTTGTCGCAGCACACGATCTTGCCGGCGCGGCAACCGCACACCCCCTTGTGCTCCTTGCAGCAATCCGTCTGGCTCACCGCGCTCAGATTGGTGAGGCCGGCGCGCTCCGCCGGACAGGCCTCCAGACCATGGCTGGCTTGCAGCAAGTTGGGTTGAGCTTGCACGGAGGTCGTTTGCCCAGCGGCGGCGCCGCTATCAGCTGCCGCCAACGGCACGGCGACCGGCTGGATGAAGGCCATCATGGCCAGAAGGAAGATGCCCAGGCGTGTTTTCATGTCTCGTGCTCCTTGTAAGGTTCCCGGTGGGGTGTGTTGGATTCGATCATAAACAGTAACGGTCGTTCCGCCCGCTACGATGACATCGCCCTGGAGGCTTGCTTCAGAATGCCCCGCGCATCGTCACCCCGGCCGCGCCCGATAAAACCGCATCGGCACCGCCTTCGCCTCTTGCGCCTGCTGGCTCACCACCGTGCGCTTGATCCGGCCCACCACGTGCATCTCGCAGGCCTTGCAGTCGAAGCGCAGGGTGAGTTTTTCGCTGCCGTTGATGAGGTTGAGGGGTTCGGCCTTGACCGTGCCGTGCACGCCGATGACGCCCTGGGTTTGGCGCGGGCACAGGCTCAGGGAGTAGCGCACGCAGTGCTTGGTGATCATCAGGGACACCTCGCCTGCCTCCTCGTGGCTTTCGTAGGCGGCGGCGATGAGGCTGACGCCGTGTTTGGCGTAGAAGTCCCGGGCCCGGTGGTTGTACACGTTGGCCAGGTAGCTGAGGCTGTCTTCCGGGTAGCTGGCGGGTTGGGGTACTGCCCGGGGCAGGCGTTCCAGGGCGGCGGCGCGGGCGGCTTCCAGGGCCG